>CAZCPP010000321.1:0-4924 GCA_964500655.1 uncultured Anaerolineaceae bacterium
GAATTTCATTCGACATACAAAGCTATCGACTTCCAGTCGATAGTAGTTTACTGGGATAATGTTTGCTCATCCCTTTCACCACAAAAATACAATTTTTACTCATTATCCTAACCTTCCTTTATGAGACCTATAGTCCTTGCACTGCTTATTATCACATTTGTCTTGTCTGCCTGTGCGGGCGGAGCAAGCCAAGAGATTGACCCTCAATCTCAAGCACCAGCCCCAAAACCTGTCCCCCCCTCAACCAGACAAATCAACCGTTCACCCGTCTTGTACACTTCTTCTCAGGGCCTGTGGGGAGGTTTTGAGTTCTCCGAGACGCAAACCGCTGAAGGCTTATGGGGAGGTTCTCAGTTACATTCCACTTTTACAGATAATTCAAGCCCATCATCCTTTACACCGCCTTGCGAAACAACGCAAGATTTTTGTGTCCTCCAGCATTATTATCCCTTCCTACAACCGTTTTCAGCGGAATTCAATTCTGCTGTGGATCCATCTTATCGCTATGGAAGTACCCAGTTTGGCGTCCATGCACCTCATCATGGTGTGGAAATGTACAATCCGACCGGCACACCAGTTATTGCAGTAGCAGATGGCATTGTTGTGGTTGCAGGAACTGATGCCCGTAGTGAATATGGCCCCTGGGAAAATTTCTACGGCAATCTTGTGGTGCTTTCTCATCAGTTACCAGACATAGAAGAGCAAGTCTTTACGCTTTATGGGCATCTCTCAGAGGTAAAGGTTCAAGCCGGGCAATCGGTAAATACTGGTGACCTAATAGGAGAAGTTGGTGCCACGGGAATGGCAATTGGTAGTCATCTGCATTTTGAGGTTCGCGTGGGAACCAATAATTACACTGATACGCGTAATCCGGAACTGTGGGTTTTCCCGCATCGGGATGAGAACAATCAACTTCTTGGAACGCTGGCCGGGGTATTTGCTAACAGTAAAGGGTACCCTATTCATTTAACAACTAAAGCTCAGTACTATTCAGATATTGATGGAAACCCAGAGCACACTTATCTGATTGAGACCTATGCTCCAGATAAAAAACCAGTTAGAGGTGATGATAAATATCGAGAGAATTTTGTCCTTAACGATCTGCCACCCGGGTATTATCGAATAGTATATGTTACTGCCAAAACATGGACTGAACGCTGGGTAGAAGTTGAGTTTGGGAAACTTACATTTGTACCAATCGTGATCAAATAAGAATTAGCTAAAATTTTGATCGAGTTTGATTTTCAAAGACGTTGTAAGGCGTCTTTGGTTTTAAAAGAGCTTGGCTCTGTCCTGACACTTACTTGCCACAAAATCGTGATATGCTTTGATTGATGACCCACCGCATCCTGGTTGTGGACGACGAACCAGCCGTCACTGATTTGCTGGCTTATAACTTACGTAAAGCCCATTACGAGGTGATAGTTGTTACCAACGGACAAGATGCATTGCGTTTAGCACGTGAGGCCTCCCCCGACCTGATTTTGCTCGATCTAATGATCCCTGAAGTGGATGGGCTGGACGTTTGCCGCGAACTGCGCAAGACAAGCGGTGTGCCGATCATCATGATCACTGCTCGTGGGGAGGAAATCGATCGTGTGGTTGGTCTGGAATTGGGAGCTGACGATTATATCACCAAGCCCTTTAGCGTGCGTGAACTCATGGCACGAATTAAAGCTGTCTTACGCCGAACTGAATCCACAGACGAGGAGGATCCACCTTCAAACTTATTACGTGGTCTTGGCCAACTGCAAATGGATCTCGATGCCCGCACTGTAAGCGTCGAAGGGAATACCCTCAATCTAACCCGCTTGGAGTTCGATTTGCTTTTTCATCTCTTGTCTAACGTTGGGCGTGTGATGACTCGCGAGCGCCTGTTGGAACAGGCCTGGGGCTACGACTTTGCTGGCGATACGCGCGCAGTGGATAGCGCGGTTAAACGTTTGCGTGCCAAGCTGCGCGCGGCTTCCGCCAGTGCAGATTCGATCGAAGCTGTGCGTGGAATTGGTTACCGCTTCAATAAATAATACATGCGCACCCCTATTCAACTCCGCCTGACACTTTCAACCCTGACTGTTCTGTTACTGGGTATGGGCCTGGCTGCTGTACTTGCCTGGCTGGCTGTGGAGCAACTTTTCCTGACCACTCAACGCGAGAATCTGCTAGCCCAGGCTCAAATAACTGCCTCCGCCATGCAAGGTGAGCCACTCCCTGAAGCTCCGGTTGAATTCTATTCGCAAGCCTCCAACATTTTGCCCGGCGTCCACACCCGATTGTTGGGGGAACAGGGTGCCGTGGTAGTCAATTTGCCAATTGCTTCGGATGATATACCCGTCCAAGTACCACTGGCCGAAAACGTCGCGTCGATCTCTCCTGATGACTTGCTCCTACGCTCAGAGATACAATCTGCCTTGCAAGGGACTCCCGCAACTGCTATCCGCAGGGTTGCATCGGCGAATAATCGCCGCGTGTTATATGCAACTGTGCCGGTTTTCACGATAGACGGAAATATCAACGGCATTGTTTATCTTGCTACTCCTTTACCTCCTACCACTTTGCCTATTGACATCATTTTCCAATTAGCAGGCACAATCCTGGTTGCAGCCTTGTTAGCTGGCCTAGCGGGAGCCTTCCTGTCCCGGCGGATCGCCCATCCGCTCGAGGATCTGGTTCTGGCTGCCAGTGCGGTGGCTGAAGGGGACTTGAATCAACAGGTTCCCACGGACAGCGACATCCGGGAATTACACAGTCTCGGGGATACTTTTAATAACATGATTACCAATCTACGCCAGTCTGAACAGGCTAAGAATGCCTTCGTGGCTGATGTTACCCATGAGTTACGCACACCGTTGACAGTCATCAACGGCACAATCGAAACACTCGAGGATGGCGCACTAGATGACTTAGAGGGGCGTGGTCCGTTGTTAGCCTCTATGCTGGCTGAAACGAAACGATTAATTCGACTGGTGAATGATTTGCTGGTACTTACCCGTGCCGACGCGGGAGCCTTGAATTTAAAGTTTGAATGCGTCGATTTAGGAGAGCTGGTCAGCGCTCGCTGTGCCAATCTGTCCACATTGGCGGCGCCTCGCCAGGTGATCTTAAAGGTTGAAGTACGGAAGCAAGCAAGGGTCTGGGGCGATGCGGATCGATTAACCCAGGTGCTGGATAATTTACTGGATAATGCAATCCGTCATTCAACGGAGGATTCCACTATCACTGTCACCATTCAAGCTGAAAAAGATGAAGTTTGCTGCGTTATCAGCGATCAGGGCGCTGGCATCCCCGCGCAGCATTTGCCTCTTATCTTTGAACGTTTCTATCGTGTGGATGCTTCTCGTAATCGTCATACTGGCGGATCAGGATTGGGATTAGCAATTGTCCATTCCCTGGTGCTGGCACAGGGAGGACGCATTATTGCCGAAAGCGTTGAGGGCAATGGAACTACGATTACTTTCTGGTTGCCAACAGTCGATAATTGCCATCCAACTGCCTGAAACTTGACACGCTCCTGCCTGGGTGGGGGAATATGATGATATTGAAAGTTCATCATCCAATAACAGGAGATTCTCATGAAAAAAGTAATTACAATCTTAAATGCCATGCTAGCTTGTACTCTGATTTTGACACTGATCGCTATTGGACTTCCCAACCTCAACGTTAAAGCTGCACCCACTATCGCAGCGACACAAGAACCGGAAATGGCCTGTGATACAGGTCGCTCGATCCAGGTTAGTGGTACAGCCGTAGTTAATGTGACGCCTGACCGAGTGTTGATCCAATTAGGTGTGCAATCTAATGGCACCACTCCACAAAAAGTGGAATCAGTCAATAGCAAGACAATTAATAAAATAATCCGAGCTTTGAAAGCCCAAGGGATCAAAGAAAAAGATATCGTTACAGATTGGTATGTGATCGATCCGATCTATGATGATTATGACTCGTTATACATCAAGGGCTATCGCATTCACAATATCGTGGCTGTTACGTTGCGAGACATTAGTAAGGTCAATAAGGTAATTATCGCTGCCTTGGGTGCTGGAGCCAACCAGGTTGTTAATGTAGAATTTTACCTCAGTGACTTGCGAAAATACCGTGACCAGGCTCGTGACCTGGCCATGAAAGCTGCCCAGGAAAAAGCACGAGACCTGGCATCCGCAGCGGGATCAAAGACGGGATGTGTTATGAGCATCAACGAAAATTCCTGGTCGTATTACAATGGCGGATGGTATGGTCAACGCCAAAATCTGTGGACGCAAAACACCATTCAAAACGCCGCTCCCGCTGGAGGAGAATCCGGTACTCTGACGGAGGCAGGCCCGGTTAACCTGGGGCAAATTTCCGTCCGTGCTGAAGTAAGCGCTTCTTTTAGCCTGAGGTAGATTATTACTCAGATTGAGTATTATTTGGATAAAAAACCTGGAACAAAATTCTGTAAGGTTCCAGGTTTTATGATTCCTTCTGCACAATGACTGATAAAAAATAATAAGGTTGTAGAATACCCCCATGCCATAATCCATCAAAGATCCTGGAGCCGATATGCCAAAAACTCAAAACCGCTCAGTGATGATCTGGTTATTCATTTTTGCATTTATAGTCGCTTTCCTGGTGGTTTTCGGAGGCTATGTGCGTCTGACACGCTCGGGATTGTCGATCGTTGAGTGGAATCCGGTTAATGGGGTGTTTCCTCCAATAGGCGATCAGGCATGGCAAGCTGAGTTTGCTAAATATAAGTTAACCCCTGAGTATCAAATGGTCAATCAAAACATGTCGCTGGACCAATAACAGCGCATTTTTTACATCGAGTGAATCCATAGATTGCTTGCTCGATTGGCAGGCTTTTTTTACGCAATTCCTGTATTTTATTTTCCACTATGTTTGCACTTTAAGAATTGAATAGGGCGGGCATGATTTTTCGAAACCG
>CAZCPP010000322.1:0-4921 GCA_964500655.1 uncultured Anaerolineaceae bacterium
TCGAATTTCATTCGACATACAAAGCTATCGACTTCCAGTCGATAGTAGTTTACTCAAATAATGCTCAATAGCTGTTCGGGTATAGCTGTCCAATGAAAGATTAAATGCCTCTTCAGGTCGGGTCCAAAGATGCTTCTGTGCCTCATCGTTCAACACAACATCGGTGTTTTCAGTCTTTGCCGCAAAATCGAAAAAGATGAAATGGCGTTGCTTCCAAAAAGCAGGATCATATATAAATTGCTGGAAGAGCAGAAATTCCAGATCGAAGACTTCTAGTCCCGTCTCTTCCTTTGCCTCACGTACGGCAGTATCTTCAAGTCGTTCACCTAACTCCACGTGCCCACCAGGTACCACGAACACACCTGGCCACTTGTGTGATTCAAGCAACAGCAGTTTGCCTTCTGGATTGAAAATCAAAATACCGACCGTTGGTTCTGGAAATTGTTGTACACTCATAGGGACAGATTATACTCAACAGCTGAAGCTCGCGGCTAGTGCGTATAATTTTGTCATTGAATTTGAATACTCCCACCAAAAATCAAGGATATAATTTTATAGTCATGATGATGGCAAAAAAATCTGACAAGAAGCGCAAAACAATTGGGGTCTTCCTTGCCCAAATAAGCCGTGTGTGGGGAGGGGAATTCATGGCGGGCGTTGAACAGGCGGCACAAGAACATGATGTCAACCTGGTTTGCTTTATTGGCGGTAAACCATCCTCACTCGTGACCCCTGGTCAAATGCAGGATTCTTATGGATTATACGATCTTGCCAAGTCGGAACAATTTGACGGCCTAATTCTGGCTTCAGACATCGCAAACGGTCTCAGCGAGAAAGAGATCAAGAATTTTTGTCGGACGTTCGCCCCCACGCCAATGGTTGCTCACGGTATCGAAGCCGATGGTGTACCCAAACTGATTGCCGATAATCCCAAAGGTATGAAGCTCATCATGCGCCACCTCATCGAAGTGCATAACTATAAGCGGATTGCCTTCATTCGAGGAATTGAAGGACAACTCGAAGCTGAAGAACGCTTCAATACTTATAAAGATGAATTAAAAGCTCACAATATTCCCATCAATGAAAAATTGATTATACAAGGAGATTTCACACCTGAAAGCGGACGTGTTGCCGTCAAAAAATTGATGGACGAACAAAACGAACGATTTCAGGTAATTGTCGCTACCAATGATCGTATGGCCTTTGGCGCATTGGAAGCCTTGCAGTTGCGCGGTATCCAGGTACCCGACACCATTGCCCTAACCGGTTTTGATGATGTCCACGAAGCACAGTCACTGGGCGTTCCACTAACCACAGTCCGCCAATCCTTCTCCGAGCTTGGTAAAGGTGCCCTTGAACTCTTGCTACAGCGAATTAGAGGCAAATCTGTACCTCACAACATTGTCATCAATACAGATATGGTCATCCGTTGGTCCTGCGGGTGTTTGCCTGAAACGGTTCGTTATGCAGTTGTTCCGCCACGTGAAGTAGCTCAAACGGGTGGATTGGTAAACAAACGCGAGGCTGCCATCACTGCGCTGCTGTCTGCAGCAAACGTCGACTCAAAAGATCCTGATCTAGATCAACTCAAAGAGATCTTCGGGCGCATGTGGGATATTTTCCTGACCAGCATGCAGGATAGCACTAAGGGAAATGATTTCCTGCGCACTACAAATACAGCTATTGACTTGATGCGGCGACACGGACGGGATGCATCCACCTGGCACAATCTTATCTCTACATTGCGGCGATATGCATTGGCAGGTATATCCAGCCACACGACTATGCTGCATGCGGAAAACCTATTCCAGCAAGCCCGTTTGCTAGCGGGAGAGCTCTCTCAACGCGCGCAAGCTATTAGCCGCCTGCAATTCGAGCAACAAGAAAACGTTTACCAGGGCTTTGGTTTCTCTATGGCGCCAGCAATGACTTTGGATGGTATTGGCGAGGCCATCACTGAGAATTTCCCCCAAATGGGTATTGAACGCTGGTATGTCATGTTCTACAGTGACGTGACAGCTCCTGTTCCAACAACATCTCCGCCGCCGGAAGACTATCGCTTGCTGTTTCAATACGACGATAAAAAATTTGAGATCCCATCGACAACTACTAACCTGGGCACTGACAGTCTTGTCCCACGTGGCAAGGAACCGGAAGATCATCGCTACACGGCAGTGGTCATGCCGCTATCCCTAGCGCGTAACCGCTTTGGGTTCATGTGGGTTGAAATGGGACCCAAGGATTGGGATGTCTACACGCGTATTCGCAACCTGGTAAGTAGCGCGCTATTGCGCACTATGCTGGTTCAGCAGCGTGAAGAAGCTCAGCTGGAAGTAGAACGCTTGTTAGAAGAAGCACGCGAACATGCCACCGAACTGGCTATAGCCAGAGATATTGCCGAAAAGGCTGCCATTGAGAAGGAAAAACTGTACGATTCAGAGCAAGCTCGGCGTCAAGCGGCCGAAGCGTTATCGCGAGCAGCACGACAGCTTTCTTCATTGGAAAAGGTCGAGAAAGTGCCTACGCAAATTCTTGAAGAATTACAGTATATTTTGCCTTTTAGCCGTGGCATTGTTTTTTTGGAAGATGTAAACGGGGCGCCAAAGGTGATCGCGCATCATGGTCTACCAAAATCGGCACCTGTGGATGAGTTGCGTTATGTTGTGCAAAAGGATGATCAAGAAGATAGCGACATGTACGAGGCCGTTGCGGGCATGAGGGAGGCTATCCAGATCGGCGATGTAACCAAAATGCAGGGTTGGACCCAGCCAGACTGGCTACCAAAAGACCATTCCTGGATGGGCATGCCACTATTCTTTAAGGACAAGACTATGGGCATGCTGGTACTAACGCGCAGCAACGCCTGGGCTTTTAACAAAGATGA
Source organism: uncultured Anaerolineaceae bacterium (assembly GCA_964500655.1). GTDB lineage: Bacteria > Chloroflexota > Anaerolineae > Anaerolineales > Villigracilaceae > JAABUE01. The sequence continues at coordinate 2,885 of CAZCPP010000322.1, forward strand.
TACGCTTATTGTCAATACATTTGCAGTACAAGCCGCTATCGCAATCGAAAATGCACGACTTTATGATGAACTCAATCGCTTCAACCAGATGATGGAACGAATGGTAGCCCAACGAGTAGAAGAACTGAATATCACCTATAACACGTTGGAAAAACTAGATGAAAATAAATCCACCTTCATTCAAGTGGCGGCCCACGAATTACGTACTCCACTGACTGTTATCAAGGGATATCTTGGCATGCTACGCGGACATCAAGTTATGCAGGATAACGAAGCACTGAGCCAGGCCGTAGACGGTGTTATGAAAGGGACTGACCGATTGCATCAAATTGTCAATAGCATGTTGGATGTGGTCCGTCTTGAAAATCAGGTACTTGAACCAAAAGTTGATCTAACGCCTATTGCACCAATGTTACGCCTGATCGAAAAAGGATTTCAAAAAGATCTCGAATCTCGTAATATAAATTTCAACATTGATGAATCCGTCAATGGACTTCCCTCATTGAAGGTAGACTCAGAACTTTTTAAGAAAGCATTAGACAATGTTGTTGTCAATGCAATAAAGTTTACACCAGATGGTGGATCGATATCAGTAAGCATGTCAACGGAAGAGGATGAAGCGCTGGGTACGTGTGCTGAAATCCGTATTCAGGATACCGGTATTGGGATCGACCCGGCTAATCTGGAGATCATCTTTGAAAAACTATATCAACTAGGCAAAGTGGAATTGCACTCATCTGGACGTACTAGTTTCAAGGGTGGTGGTCCTGGATTGGGATTAGCAATTTCTGCTGGGATTATTAATGCACATGGGGGCAAGATTTGGGCCGAAAGCCCTGGTTACGATGAAAAAAAACTTCTTGGCAGCACCTTCATTATCAGGCTACCGATGCCAGAAGAAAAAGCAGATGCATAAAGACGGAGGTACTATAATCTCCGTCTTTATGATTCGCGCATCTTTCCGAGCCTCTACCTGCTACCATTTTTCAACCAGCCTGTCTGATTAAATGGTCAACTCACCCCTCAAGACCGTGACTGCGCTGCCTCCTACCTTGACGGTTTCAATATTATCAGGCGGGCCAACCACCTCCACATAGGCCAGGCCGGGGCGGTGCATCCAGTGCCCCTGTTCGGCGATGAAGGTGGGACTATCGATCAAGCCGTGATGCCAAAGATAAGCGGCCATACCCCCAGTGGCGGAGCCAGTGAAAGGATCTTCCATTGTGTCAGGTGAGACCCCAAAGTGTCGTGCAAAGGTAGCCCCTTTTTCGATACCCTCCAAGCAGAACAGGTGTGGGCTGAAGAAATCGCTGCTTTCTCGCAAGAGTATGTACTTTTCAATGTCAAGAACGGATTTACGGAGCGCATCGTGATCTTTGACCGAAATCATGATCTGTGGCGTGCCCGTACTGACCGTTTGGATAACGGCGCCAGGAAGCAGGTCAGATTCGTCTAAACCGAAAGCAGGCATCACGTCTGAGTCCTGATGCGTGGACAGAAACTGTGGTTTGCGCTGTGACATGACAATCCTGTCCACTACCCTATCTTGGGCAAAGACTTCTACATCTACTGGCCCATCACGTAACTCGAGCGGAATCTTGAGATAATCGCCAGGTAGAGATAATCGTCCCGAATCGACCAGCGCGTAAACAGTGGCAATAGTAGGGTGCCCGGCCAGTGGGATTTCTTCAGCAGGGGTAAAGTAACGCGCGCGAAAGTGGCCATCGGGCTTCTGCCAGACAAAAGCCGTTTCAGACAGGTTCATTTCTTTGGCAATGGCCAGCAAAGCACCATCGCTAAGATCGGCGCAATCGAAGAGCACTGCACAAGGATTGCCACCAAGAGGGAAGGTAGTGAAAGCATCAACTTGATACAAAGTGTAAGTAGGCATAGGAATCCTTTCTCCCTAATTATAAATACAATCAGCCCTGCAGAAAAATCCATAGGGCCATAAAAAAGGATGAATTGATCTAGATTGTATCTTTCGGTAGTCTCCCTCAATAGTGTTGAAAGGTGTAAACTTGGGTAAACTGACTT
>CAZCPP010000323.1:0-4918 GCA_964500655.1 uncultured Anaerolineaceae bacterium
ACCTCCTTCCCTCCTCCGTAGTTATCGTTTCCTGCGTCGGTATATACACCGCCCCATGATTTTGCATGGGGTGGTGTTTTTATGAGAATAGGGGTTATCGAGAACTAGCTGCTTTTTTTGTGATAACAATTTCTTTCTGACGTTTTTTTTTCCGTAATTCTTTTTCAACATAGATCGGTTCAAAGGTGAAGGGATCCAATTCGGTGTAATACATCAAGCTGGAGTATGTGCCCGGGGTGGGAGTGAATATCTGTACTTGTTCAGGATTGACATGCAATTTCTGGCTGGTGAACCGCTTCAGGCGTGCCATGTCTTGTTCAGTACAGCCTGGATGCGCGGCGATTATGTAGTAGGTCAGGAATTGTGGTTTTCCAGCCTGATGGGAGAATTTATCAAATTTTCCTTTGAACTGCAACAATGCATCACCACCAGGTTTCCCCATGTTAATCAGTACATCCTCTTCGGTATGTTCGGGGGCAACCTTCAACTGGCCGGATACGTGATGATTTACCACTTCGCGCAGATATGTATCACCGTGCTGGTGGTCGCACAGGATCATATCGTAGCGTATTCCGGATGCAACGAAAACCTTTTTAACGCCCTTCAGCTTGCGAATATCACGCAGCAGGTCGATTTGCGGCCGGTGGTCCACTTCCATCAGCGGACAAATATTCGGGTAAACACAACGTTTATCCGGACAGCTGCCACTCTCAAGCTTCTTTTCGCATTCAAAACCATACATATTAGCGGTTGGGCCACCCAAATCCTGGATGTAACCTTTGAACTCAGGATGCGCAGTCAGGCGCTTGGCTTCTTCCTGGATGGACTCGGGGCTGCGCCAGCGTACTGAGCGGCCCTCGTGGACAGCGATGGCGCAGAAGTTGCATTCTCCGTAGCATCCGCGATGCGTGGAAATCGAAAAGCGGATCGTATCTAACGCACGGACAGGACCTTGTCTTTCGTAAAACGGATGTTGCGCTCGCTCGAAATTTAGTTCGTAAACTGAATCAAGCTCCTCCTGAGTCTGATGCGGAGCCGGGGGATTTTGGATCAGGTAACGGTCACTATGCAGTTGGCAAAGCCCTTTCGCGCTAACCGGATCATTGTTTTTATAAAAGGTGTGGAACATGTCGATGAATGCGGACTTGTCTCCCACAACCGTTTCATAGGATGGCAATTCCAGGTAGCCATCAAGTTTCTCTTTGGCGATGTGTGAAAGCCCACGGATGTTGTGGGGATTGCTGCCATCACGCAACGAATCTGCCAATTCTAGGGTTGCTTTCTCAGCCATGCCATACAGGAGGAAATCGGCTTTGGCATCGAACAGGATTGAGCGTCGAACTGAATTGCTCCAAAAATCGTAATGTGCTACGCGTCGTAGACTAGCTTCGATCCCCCCCAGCACGATCGGAGGCATTTTTTCTTTGGGACTAACCCGCTTTGATAACCGGCGAATTAGATTGGTGTAAACAATGGAGGCGCGATCGGGGCGGCGATTGTTAATGCCTCCAGGTGTGTAATCATCGCTCTTACGCTTCTTTCTCAATGCGGTGTAATTCGCCACCATCGAGTCAAGGCTGCCAGCTGTCACGCCCCAGAATAGCAATGGCTCACCGAGTCGACCGATATTCTCATCACTGGTTGTGTCCGGTTGCGCGATCACCCCTACACGATATCCAGCTCGCAGTAATATTTTGCCAATCACCGCTGTACCAATGAAAGGGCTGTCGATGTAGCTGTCGCCGGTAACCAGGATTACATCCAAAGCATTCCAGTTCAGGCGCTCCAGTTCCTCTAATGTTGTCGGTAAAAACATGGCATGATTATACGTGACGCCGAATCAGCTCTTCAATCTCATCAACCACAATTTCATCCCCCGCTTCAAACCAGTGGATGTCTGGATCGTCTTCCTTGAACCAGTTAGCCTGCCGACGGATAAATATCCGCGTCGCGCGCCTCATCTCAACCTTGGCTTGTTCCTCGCTTATTTGGCCCTTGATTACCTGGATGCACTCCCGATACCCGATCGCGGACATGGACGGTAGATCTGGCGAATAGCCTTTGTCGAGCAGTGCTCTCGCTTCATCCACGAACCCGTCCGCAAACATTTCATCGATGCGCGCATCCACCCGTTGATATAGCTCTTCCCGCGAACGGTTAAGTCCAATAGTCAGTAAGTTGAAAGGCGATGTTATTTGCCCACGTTGTTTAGAGAAAGGTTTTCCAGTGGTCAGGATCACTTCCAGCGCGCGGACGGTACGTCGTATGTTACGGGCGTCAATTTTTTGAGCAGAGTTGGGGTCAAGGCGCCGTAAAGATGCGTGTAGCCAATATACTCCCCGAATTTCTCCCAAACCTTCCAAAACCCCCCGTAAACGAGAATCCGGCTCTACCTCAGGCGGTGACCAGCCTTCGGTAACCGCACGCATATATTGCCCTGTTCCGCCGACCAAAAATGGCAGCTTTCCGCGAGCGTGAATACCAGCGATGATATCGGTTGCCTTTTGCTGAAAGATTGCCAACGACCAGATCTCATCAGGATTGGCTATGTCAATCAAATAATGGGGCACGCGCGCGCGTTCTTCGAGTGAAGGCTTGGCGGTGCCGATATCCATACCGCGATAAAACAGCCGCGAATCGGCTGAGACGATCTCTCCATTCAACCGATCGGCTAATATTAGAGACAGCTCGGTTTTGCCGACAGCGGTTGGACCGATGAGCAGGATCAGTGGGGGCTTATCAAATTGCATTCTCAAAATGGGCGATTTCTGGCTTTTTACCAGGTTTCCCTTCCACCGCAACGACATTGATTTGCCAGTGATCTATTTTGTTTTCCTGCGCATAATGCTCTGCTGCGGCCAGCATATGCTCCTGCTTGCGTGCCGTCACGGCGATTTCCGGCGGGCCATATTTGTTGGACGTGCGCGTCTTGACTTCAACGAAGATGGTGATGCCATCCTTCTCAGCTACGATATCGATCTCCCCATATGGCGTGCGGGCGTTGCGCGTTACGATAGTATATTCATGCTCTTCGAGATGCTTTACAGCAATGCCTTCGCCCCAGGCTCCGATCTTCTGGTTGCGGCCGCTCATACGCGGAAGCGCTCCATGATATTAAGTAAACGTTCGTCCCAATCTGGTTTGTGTCGGCGAGGTTCGCTGGCTAACTTATCATAATGTTGTAACATTATCCGGGTTGTGCGCTCGATATCGAATATTTGGGAAGCCTTTCGGGCTGCTCGGCCCATTTTCTGGCGGAACTGAGTTTGCAGGCACAAACGAGTCAGCTTGGCTGTGAAGGCCGGTAAGTTTTTAGTGGAAAGAAATCCCGTTTTCCCATCCTCAACGGTATCACCCACACCTGGGGAATGAATCCCCATAACTGGCAGACCTGAGCCCATGGCTTCAATCACCGAGAGAGGGTGAACTTCGGTTACAGAGGCGGTCACGAAGGCATCACACATGGCCAGATAGCCGGGCATATTGTCATACGGGATTAGGCCCGTAAATTGGATGCATTCTGTGATATGAAGGTCTTTTGCCAGTTCATGCAGTTCTTTCTTCTGCGGGCCATCGCCGATAATCAGGAGTTGTACATTATCAACTGCCTGTATGAGGCCAGCAAAGGCCAGCAGGAGGAAATCTAGATTCTTTTCGGGCCCCAAGCGACCAGAGTAAATCAGCAATATGTCATCATCATTAAAGCCATAGTTGGTGCGGGGCAAAGGTTTGGCCTCGTAGAAGAGTGTCAACTCTACACCGTTTGGAACGATCTCGATGGGGCTATCTACTTCGAGTTGCCGCAATATTTTTTCCATTCCCGGAGAAGGCGAGATGACCAAGTTTGCAGCCTCACAAAAAGATGGCATGTAGGCTTGCAACAAACCATCACTGATTTCTTCGGGCAGTAATGGCAGGTAAGCTTGAGCATATAGATCATAGCGGGTGTGATTAGTGAAAACGATTGGAATTCCTTTAGGACGGCAGTAGTGTAATGCGAGACGTCCACTCAGGAAGGGATGGTGTACGTGGACCAGATGCATGCTTTGGAGTAGCTTTTTCGCTTCGCGGGAGTATTTCAAGGATAGGTAAAAGCCCGTATCGGCCAGAGGCAGACCTGGGCTGCGTATGACGTGTTCATCTTCTTCTTCGTAGTCCGGCTCACTGAAGGTGAATACGTAGACTTTATGCCCGGCTTTCTCAAGATAACGTTTGTTCAGGTCAATATAATTTGTGATACCACTGACATAAGGTCTGTAAGCGTCAGCCATCATACCGATTCGCATCGTTCCGCCTTTCGTTTGAATCGTACGGCAAGGGGGGAGCGCTGTCAAGTAAAATATGGATTAGAATTGACGCCTTTGAGGTGATATGGTTAAACTGATTTTACGCGATCAAGAATATGAAGTGCGCCCGGGTATGGACCTGCTTGCAGCGCTAGAAAAGTGTGGCATTTTATCGGAGTCGGTTATTGCTACCCGGGATGGTGAGTTGATTTTGGATGATGAAATTCTTGAGGACGGTGAAGTAATCAAGTTGATTGCGGTGATATCCGGTGGTTGATCGCTATGAAATGTAGAAAATGCGGAGGAAAAGCCTCGGTCAATATGCGCCAACACAAACTGGCTCTGTGTAAAAAACATTATCTCGATTGGATTCCAGAGCAGACCGAGCGCATCATTAAAAAGTATGAGATGTTTACCCGTGAAGAGAAAATCCTAGTAGCAGTATCAGGTGGCAAGGATTCGCTGGCGTTGTGGGATATTCTCTCTCACCTTGGTTATCAGGCAGATGGCATCTATATAGGTTTGGGGATTAAAGGTGCTTCCCCATTGGGGGAGGACATTTCATATTCAGCTGAATCCCAGCGTTTGACCCAGAAGTTTGCAGATGAACGAAATTTAGTGTTGCACATCGT
>CAZCPP010000324.1:0-4900 GCA_964500655.1 uncultured Anaerolineaceae bacterium
AGGATTTCCACTTCAGGATGTATGGGGCTTTGCGCCAAGGGCTCCAATGTGATGATTTACCCTCAGAAGGTATGGTTTTCCGAAGTTTTTCCTGATGATGTGGATGAAATCGTGTCTACCATTGAACGTGTCATGGCAGATGATTGACTGCGCAATGGGGGCCGGGCAGACCCGTCTTTTGAAGTAGATGTTCATGACCCTGTTAAAGCATGTAAGGGAACAACGATGCTGGCAGATAACCACAATCGTGGAAGGCCCAGAATCGTAGAGCTAAATATGAAAGGCGAAATCGTCGGTTATTGCGTAGCAGCTGGGATGACCATCGGTCTCGGTGGATTGGTCTCTTGCTTAAGCTCTAGAGGTTCCCTTGCCCCAGAAGATATAGCCCAATTAGACGGACTGCTGATAGCCGATGCTCACGCCCATCCATATCAACTGCATGGCAGTGGGAAATACGACGGATCAACGCCTACTACTGATATGATGAAACAGGCGGGATAGCAGCTTATAGCGACGACGGCTGAAATGGTCAGGTATTATGGGTATTATAGCCATAAATCAAGAAGGTTACGTAAAAAAACAGGCAAAGATGATGAGCTGCCGGCATTGATTCAACCGGCAATTTCGCCCGAGGAATTCCGGAAAAATTGGGCTCGATTGATCCAAAAAATATATCATGTTAATCCGCTATTGCGCACCAACTGTCTGGGATTTAAGAAAATAATTTCATTCATTGATCAGGATGAGCTCATCGAACGGATACTGAGACATTTGGGCTTACCTGCCCGCTCGTACCTCCCAAGGGAAGGCGGTTGGGAAACCAGGAACCACAACCCGCCCGCTAATAGTGCCACCCATATCCCTGAACTTACATATGACGATTCTTATTCTCAGGTTCACTCCGAGCCGGAGGCTCTATGAGTTGGAGGCCGCCCACCGATTATTGGCTCCAGTAATTGAAAATGAGTCTTGAGGCGTACCGGAAATCCACGCTCTAATTTGCTTGAAAATCTCATCTCGGCCTATACAACATGTAGTGGTGTATTTTTCTTGACAAACAACCACTCTTCCGCCATATTCTATCTTCCAGAAACAGAAAGCAATTTTTTATCCCTTAAATTGTATGCTATAAGGAAGCTCTCATGAAATCGAATAAAACTATGAGCGTTATTCTGATAGTTTTGATGGTCCTTTTTACATTTCAGATTGTTGGCTGCGGGCCGACTGGAGAGTTCGAAACAACAGCAGAATATACTGCCAGCAGTATCGAGCTCCAAATAAGTGACGCCTCTATTGATGCGGATGGTTCTAGCAGAAGCAATGTCACAGCTACTGTTAAAACATCTACCAATCAAGCTGTCCCAAATGCTGCGGTAACCTTTGAAACGACTCGTGGCAGCATTACGTCTCCGCATGAAACTGATGAATATGGCCAGGCAGTAGCCGAAGTCATAAGTGATAGATATAATGATAGTAATGTAATAATAACTGCAAGGTGTCAAGAAGCTACGGGAACCTTAAGCATAGCCTTCACTGGCATTGATTTATCCCTTGAAGCTGAACCGGATAATCTTTTAGCTGATGGATCTACGACCTCTACCATAACAGGTACGCTCAATGATGCTGCCTTCAATCCAATTCCCGCTGCAACAGTAAACTTTTCCGCTGACCGGGGTACATTGAGTGCTTCTTCAGTCACTACAGATTCATCCGGGGAGGTGCAGGTAAGCCTAACTTCCTCTGATGCCGGGACCGCTACGGTAACCGCAGTTGGGGCCGGGGTAACCGGTACCATCGGAATTGAATTTACTTTGAACCTGTTCTCACTTGCTCCCAGTTCCGCAACCATCAGGGTGGGCGCAACTTCAACGATCACAGCAACACTTAGTGGAAGTAATGTGTCTGGACAGACGGTTACCTTCAGCACAACATTGGGTACTTTGAGCTCAAACGCGGTCGTAACGAACGCTAATGGAGTAGCCTCCGTAACATTGACTGCGGGTACTAACGCCGGTCTTGCTACCATAAACGCCAGTGTAACAGTTTCTGGTGTTGAATATGCCGTAACAACGCAGGTGACCGTGACTGGAGGTAGTGCAAATAAAATTGTCCTATCTGCGGCTCCAAATGTTATTGCCATAGATGACGGCGAAGCTACTATCACGGCAAGGGTTTTTGATGCCACTGAACAACCTGCAGCAAACCAAACAATATTTTTCCAGATCAATAGTGGTCCGTCTGGTGGTGAATACCTGGCCACCTCTCAAAAAACTACAAACTCTGTTGGAATTACAACCGTCCAATTCTTTGCAGGTTCGCTGTCAAGCACCCTTGGCGGTGTTGAAATAGGGGCAAACACTAAAAGTGATTTCACAGGGAGCTCGGGTTCGATTGATTTGACCATTTCAGGGCCGGTGACTAAAATTGCTGTGGGCCAGAGTATGGTTGACGTGGAAGCAGTGGGAGGTCATCTGGAGGTTAAGGTCAGTGCCATAGCCACAGATGTCAGCGGCAATCCGATTCCTGACAGTACTAAAGTCAATTTTTCTGTTTTATCTGTTGAATTTGATGAGGATAGAGACGATGACAATACAATTAACTGCTGGGATCTCAACGGATCTCTAACCTGTGGCACCCATTATGCTTCTACTACTCCTCCTGTTATACTAACTGCCGGATTAGGAATGACCTGGTTTACCGATGATGTGAATCTTGACGGCGTCCTCAACTTTTCAGGAACGGAGGATACCAATGGGAATGCAATCCTGGATTCAGGTGAAGACATAAACGACAACGGTGAAATAGATCCCATCGACAGTGCTGTAATAACTGGTAGTGTTGAAACTGTGAATGGTGTGGCTACAGCAACCATGACTTATCCGCAGTCACATGCCGCCAATGTAAAAGTCAGAGTAATAGCAGAATCAGGCGGGGTCTCAAATTTTTATGAGATCATACATCTTTGCCTAGAAGAAATGGTAGAACAAGGCACCTGTGGAATTTATTACTAAAGACTAATCAGTTCTTATCTTTTAGTTTTTTATCTGATATAGAAAAAAGAGACCTTAAATATTCAAATAATTGAAGCTTCCAGTTGGTAACCCCCGTTCCGTTGCCATTTTCTCTCCTCGCTGAACTGCATAACTGACAGCGGCAGGCATTATGCCAAATCTCCTCGCCAAATCCACCACAGGCTTTCCCAATTCAAACACAATCCAATAGCATGTAGCATGGAATCCTCGATTAGGGTTTTATGGACAAATTAAATTGTCGCTTTTTAGAAAATTTGGAAAAGCAATGTCTCTTTATCATAACTATCGATAATATCAAGAAATTTGGCTGAAAAAATCAACGGCGGAGATCTCACATATCAAAAAAATATTCCAGTGCTCAATTATCTGAGAGCACAGCGAGGCCTGTAGATCTTCCCCCAACCTGGATTGACAAGATCATCGGGGGTAAAGTATGTTTATTCTATTTCGGCCACCCATTAGCCCATGGCGGATTCATCAGCATCGGAACATGCGCGCAGGGGATGAAGCCGACTTAAAGATCTCAATGATATCTTTAAAAAAGATCAGAATTATAAGGTGATACGGATAGGTAATGACAGTGACCACTGAAAAACCGCGTGTCCGATCTTTTCGGAACCGTCTCACGGCCATCCTGGGCAACCCTCTGGAGTACTGTTTTGCGGACAAGACCCTCCTTTTGGCTTCTATCACCGCCCTGGTGATCCTTTTCGGCTATTTGACAATGCACGGCTTGCACGAGTACGTCTTGCCGGGCGGGATTGAACCGGCCCTCTCCGATCATCACACCGAGGAATCGCACCGTATCGCCCCGCCCACCGCTGAAGAGGGGCGCACCGAGGGGAAAGCCGAGGAATCAATCCCGGCCGGGCACTTAACGGACGAAGCGGGTGGTCATGATCTGCACGCCGAAGGCCTGTCCTTTATCGAAGTCTCCTTTCTGATCATCCTCGGTCTCCAATTGGTCGTCATTGCCCTGGCCCTATGGCTTCGGCGGGATCAACCCGAGGGACGCTTTCTACCCTACCTCTTTGCCGTGGTTACTTCGACTTCCATTGTCTATATCTATGAGCTGGCCGGTCACAGCAACAATCTTGCCAGCTTGCTGATCCTTTTCGCGCAAATGTTCTTTGGGATGCTTTTCTTTGGCCGGACCTTTGTCCTCATCATCTTTTGCACCTGGTTAGGCTTAAGCGGCTTCCTTTATTTTGGGGAGAAGGCGGGACTGATCCCTCATCTGGTCGATCTTTTTGCCAGCCATACGGCCCAGGAGGAATTCCTGCCGATCATCAGGACTTCGATTCAGGCCTTTAGCTGGCTTTTGACGGCTATTCTTTTCATGGTCACGGGTTATATCATCTCGCGCTGGCGATCCCGCGAGGCCCAAGTCGTGGAATACGCTGCCATACTCAAAAAGATGTTTGGCCAGTATCTTTCAGCGCAGGTGATGAATTCGCTTTTGGAAAACCCCGCGACCCTCGAGCTTGGCGGCCAAAGACGACGGGTGACGATTATGATGGCCGACCTGAGGGGCTTTTCGGCATTGGCCGAGCGGCTCCAACCGGAACGGGTCGTCGATGTGGTCAATGCATTCTGTGCGGTCATGATCGACGTTATCCTTAAGTTCGGCGGAACCATCATCGAAATCATGGGCGACGCCCTATTGGTTGTTTTCGGCGCGCCGGAAAAAATGAACGACCGGGCCGAGCGGGCCATCGCTTGCGCCTTAACCATGCAGAAGGCCATGGCCGATGTGAATCTGCGCAATCAGGAAAATGGTCTCCCCGAGCTGGAGATGGGAATCGGCCTTAACGACGACGACGTCATCGTCGGCAACATCGGCTCCGCCAAAAGATCCAAATACGGCG
>CAZCPP010000325.1:0-4888 GCA_964500655.1 uncultured Anaerolineaceae bacterium
CATCATCATCGTGAGTCAGGACGTCCCCACCTCCATCAACACCAACAGCAAAGTCATAGTATGGTCTTTCGCCATTCTTCCTGGAGGCTATGCGAGAGATCCCTTCTCCTCGTCCACTACAGACATAGCGAGTACCTTGATCCCACAATAATGAAGATGAGATGTTCAGACCTTTCCCTCGTCTGTTCTCTGGATGGTTATCGATCGGAACAATTTCGAAGTGGCGAAGAACCAAATAAGGAGCTAGTCCAGTCTCCTCCTCCAGAACGTAAATAGCGCCATTCGAAAGGAGTCCCTTTTCTTCGAGACTCTGACAATTCAAAGGCTGAACCAAATCGACGCTGACAGCCCCCAACTCTATTAGGAGTGTACCGATACCCTTCGCCAGGATAATGTCTGCAGATCCGCCTGCAGCGAACACTACACCTCGTTTGCCCTTAACATGGATTTCATCTACGAGATAAACAGTTTCTGTATTCATTTGGCACGTTCCTCACTATGTACTAGATAGATTAATTCTTCTTTGAGACCAGATAATTCCACGTATCTTTCAGCGTAGTCATCGACCCGTGAGAGCAAGTTAACAATAAAACTGGTGGTATCTTTCTTGTTGTAAGAACTGACTATATTACTGATTGCATTGTAAGTACTGAGCGTGTAGGTCTTCTCCAATTCACTGAGGAGTTTAATGAAGTGCCCGTTTTCACTCACCCTCTTCAACGCCTTTTGCAGGCCTCGAAGGCGGTAAAATGACTGCTCGAGCTTCGTTAGCCGATGACTCAGGTTCTCGTTGATACAGCAGCTCAGTCGTTCTTGCTCAGCTGATGAAAACTGCAATCTGTGTGATGACGAATCCCTAAGAATGCCTTGTAAACCAGCATAGAAAGCTGAACCCAGGATTTCTTCAGCGACCTTGTCGATGTCGAAGTGGGGTTCTTCTGTTACTCTCGCGAGATGCCGGACGGGAAAGCCCACAGACTTTATAGTCATGCCTCTGTAATGTCGGTTTACGATTGCCCACAGCATGTCTGAGCGTCTCGCTTCCATCCCTCTAAGCTTTGGCGCGAGATTTGGTGTCATGGTGAGTGCGCGATGATTGAGAATGAAGGTAATCCCACCACGATTGACCGAGTCTCTTGCTAACTCCAGCGGGTATTGAGGCAGGTCCGTCGTAATCGAGCGCGTCAAAGGATATCCTGAAAGCGTGAGTATTGCTTCGGTCTGGAGCCGTGAAGACGCCTCACCTACCGTCTCACCTTCATAAACTGGTTCAATCCAATGGGGTGTTTCGAGATGTCCAGAGTGCTTCCTAGAGAGGTCGTAGTAATAATCTGGGTGTATCTTTCGAAGTTCCTCATTCTCTTCTGAGCGCTCTGGCAACACAGAGTTCCTAGGAAGGTTTTTAAGCCAATTATAATTGTGAAGGATGTCCACCAGTTGAACACGAAGCCCATTGAGCGGTGGGTTTGGAGACGCTCCCTCGTAGTGTCCGAGAAGCACGTCAACCCCTTCCTCCCGAAATGCTGGTAGCCAAGGGAGATACTCGAGCGCTCGCTCATCAATACGCATATCGTCATCGAGTATCCAGCCGATTGCTCCCGCTTCTTCCTCCAGAAGAGAGCCAAGATATCGTTGGAGCATTGTCCTCGCCTGAGAGATACACACTTGCCCGTTTGGTCGATGGCGGTAGACAGAACCGAATACACCTCGACGAGCATCTTCTTTTTGCTTCTCCAAGGAGACAATGGTTACATTGAGCTGAGTTCGCATCTTTGCGATTACGTTTCGGAGTTCGACAATGCCTACATTGTCCAATACCAGAATTTTTAAACATGCTATACAAGGTGCCCGTTCTACGACTTTCAATGCCTTAAGAAAGGCATGAAGCATAGAAGAATCAGAACTGATTACGCCAATGTAAAGCGTAAACGGTGAAAGGTATGGTGAGTTTGAAACTCCCTCCAAGCCATGTACTTTTGAGATTGACTCACAGGGTAAAGCACGGTTTACCTTCTCACGAAAAACTCCGTATCCCTCAAGCTCTGGAAGGCTGTGGTCTTCCAGTGCTTGCCGCATCAGTTCTTTCAGGTTTGGCGCACTGGCTTGTGAAATCGACAGGAATGCTCTGCGCAACATGTGCTCAAAGCCGAGATGACTCCAGGGTCTAATGTCTGAGCCGTAGTCAATGAGCTTTACGCCAGACTTCGTAACAATGAGATTCTTCGGTTGAACGTTATTGCACACGATACCAGCCTGAGCGCAACCGATCAGAAACTGAATAATCTGCTCTTCTCGTCCTCCTTCGTAAGGAACGCTCTCTTCAAAGGGATAGCTAAGCAAAGCCCACGGACCGTCAAAGACAACATCGATTAGCGGGTATAAGCCCTCCATGTCCTTCCAAAGCCTGACTTTTCTCTTTAAGAACTCGAGTTGCGAGAGCGGCATGCGTGTTTTCCAATAGTCAATGCACTTGAAGACGGTGTTGCCATCAGTGAACACGACCCCTTCCGATCCTTTTCCAAGCAGTTTCAAGTCGACCAATGAAAAACGGGACTTTATACGGTGTTGCGCAGTTGCTATTCGTTCAGAGGACATCCATTCACTAAGCGAATGAGCCAAGCCTACTTCTGTGTAGCTAGTGGGCATTGCGGAGTGGTCTTTGGTTAGCTTGATAGCTCCTAACTCATACAACCACTTTTCGATTTTACTTAGTTTTCCACTTACCTTCTTGTTGTCCTGGATGAGACAAGTGGTCAGTGCCCATGCTTCTGTTCCTTTCCGTGAGTTCGCGATTTCTCCACAAAGAAATTGGAGTAGATCTGAAAGCGGTATCGGCTTCTTTCGTTGCTGCTCGCCATTCTGATCATCCGGAGAATTCTCCCGAGCAACCAGAATCTGGTGTTCAAAGGGGAAACAAAAGCATCCCAAACTTGCATCACGAATTCTAGTTGCTGCTAAATTGAGCAATGACTCATCGCTGGACCTAGGTCCCTGTTCAAGCAGAACGACCTCAAGTCCAACGAGGTAATCATCTCGGAATTGGGTTATGCGTTCTACAGTCGTCAAAAAGTTGTCAGGCTGATTATTGTCTGCGATAAGGCCGAGAACAATAGCTTTTCTGGGATTATCTACTTCTGGTTCAGATACTTGAATACTTGGAACCCGGGGAGGCTTCCAGTCGAAGAGACTCTCTGCTCGGGCACAAAACTCACCTCGTTGTTGATAGCTCATACGACCCGCATACTTCCTCCAGAAGTACGTCAAACCGTTGTGCTTTACTTTTGAGCCTCGTTTGCTTAACCGATTTCGGTCAGGTTCCGCATAATGCAAAACGAGTGATTCAGGAACTCTCTTGAATCTTATATCCCCAAGCTCGCAGATGCGGATACACAAATCCCTATCCGTACAGCTTGTCAGGTGCTCGTCGAAAAGCCCTGCTTCAAATAAGATATTTAGCCGAACAAACAGGTTCGAGCCCTGGATACCAGGATTACCAATGAGAAAATCAGACTCTTTTAAACGTTCAGGAGCGGCGTTAAAAATGGGCGCTGTGTTCTCATGCTCGTAACGATTGATATCAGCTGCTACCATGTCCAGATTTTCTGAAATCGCCTGCTTTGAGCATCTATCTAGGTACTCTGGTGCCCATGCATCATCGTCGTCGAGGATAGCCACATAGAGATTATCTTTGTTATCTGATGATCTAAAAAGATAATCGAAGGCCGTGTTCCAAGCGCCACTCGCCCCTGGAGTGCGCATGTTTTCTAAATAGATAATTTGCGTATTCTGTATAACGAATGCGGATAGCTGTCGGTTATTTTCTCCTCGTACTTCAGGAGTCGAGTCATCAACAACCACAAGGAAATCAGGACTTCGAGTTTGCTCTTTTACAGAAGGGAGAGAGCGTGTGAAAAGTTGGGGGGTGCGGTTATTGGTTGCCACTACAACCGCGATCTGAGGTTCTTTAGAACCCGATGGATAGAAACACATTTGATCTCCCGGACAATTGAGGTTAACCGCCCAATAAGGCGGGTGCATACCAATAAACCAGATCGGAACTGAGCTGAGTGCCCTGCTTACTGAAAACGTGTCCTCGATTTCAGCTTGCTAAAATGCTCGTTTCTGGAATCAATGGCATAGATAAAGTTTTTAGCTCAAACTCATGTACCGGATAAAGAACCTTATGTAGAAATAGCTTTTACTGCTCGTGACAAATTTTCTAAATCTACTGCTACCTCTTTTCGGTTCATATCATCGGAAACAATTCGTTCGTAATGGGTGATTATACCTTCGGAACCTTTTCGGATATAAGTTTATCATCAACCACTTAATATTTCCTCAAAAAAATCTACTGAAAAAATCACAAAATAGCAAGTAATGCAGTACTGTTCATATAAAAGCAAAAGCTCTGAACCTAGCAAATTCGAGAGAAAGTAAATTTAACTAGGTAACTACAGTAAATTTAAGTTACCGTCCGATATCTATTCGGATTCGTCAGCTTATTTCAGTTGATTAGATTAAAGATTCGCAAGTTTCGAAGATTGTGTTATGATGTATCGATGAGTATTGAGTCGGAAATAATTAATCTTGATTTAAGGAACCTTTGAAGAAACTCCTTTATTATGAAGTAACTTTAGTAACCTCAGTGACGAGTTCAAAATCCAAATTAGTGAACATTATTTTCACTTGAAGTAACCTTAGTTACTTGTGCAGAATTTGCGCAATCTAAGTATTGTATCTTCAGGATTTACAATCATTCCATTTCCGAGGTATTTTGGAAGTGTGATTTCAGCAAAGGAACTATACCAATTGTTTTCATCAAGTGTGCCCCACTCGGGGAGCCGTACAGGCCTCACTTGATTCGATTCGGGTGAGGCTTTTTTTTGCC
>CAZCPP010000326.1:0-4867 GCA_964500655.1 uncultured Anaerolineaceae bacterium
TTTTACCAGTTCAGATCTTAATCCAATAAGGGGCTGCCTTTTGGGACAGCCCCTTCGCCACCTATTGAATTTTATTGTGATTGTGGGGCCTGCAAATCTTGCAGACTGGGGGAAGTGGGTACCCGCTCACGCCAGTATTCATGGATGACGATTTCAGCTTCTTCGCGTAACTTGGCGACGAAATCATCGAACGCGGCTTGACGTGCCTGCTCGTATGCGGATGTAGATAAAGGCAGGGATGTGTGTCCTAATATTTGGATGATGTGCCAGCCAAAATCGGATGGAACCGGCTTGCTGATTTCAAGATCATCCAGGCTGAATGCTGCAACCTCAAAGACGGGAACCATCTGACCCAAGCCAAACCAACCTAAGTCACCTCCATTTACCGCTGTTCCGGTATCTTCAGAAAGCTCCCTAGCTAATTCGGTAAAATCTTCACCGTTGTTCAGGCGCTCGAGAACTGCTTTTGCTGCTTCCTCATCTGCTACCAGGATATGACGTGCCCAAACCTGGTCTTCTTCTGTAGATAAGTCTGTAGTAACTTCTTCAATGAGTTTGGAACGTAACAGCCCGGTTTCGAAAAGTCGGCGGTATTGTTCTTCAGTCAAGCCAACTTCTTCCATACTGGATAGCACTTCCGCAACTTGAGTTTGGTATCCTTCCAATGTGTATTGTGTTGCGGTAGGGGATGGAAACGGCGTTGGTGCAGGTGTCGAGGTAGCCTCGGATTCTGTTGCTGGATCTGAGGTCGCAGTGGGAAACGGAGTTGATGTTGGCCCCTCAGTTGGGGCCGGTGTTGCTGTCACCAATTCTAATTGTGCTGCAGAGAGAGTTGGATAAGTAATGGTAACTTCAGTAGGCGTGACGGTCGGGGTTGGCGAGCCATCCGGAAAGAATCTAAATTGTTCACGTGTGAACTCTTCAAGTTCCTCAGTACTTACAGAAATTCCTCGCTGTTCAGCTTCCTGCCTAATCAAAGTTTCGGTGATTAAAAAGTCGAGAACCTGTTGTCCAACGATTGTGGGCGTATCCAGTGAGGACTCGATTTGATCAAGTTGCGCGCTGATATCCATTCCGAATTGCTCTAATTGCACATATCGCATGTACTGAGTTAGCAGTTCGTTCCGTTGGAGAACGACGCGGGCCTGAAATTCCTTAGTGGTGATCTTTTCACCATTTACCTCAGCGACGGGTTGACGGTCTTGCAGGTAATTTACATCCAGGTAGCCATAGGCCAAAATCAGGATAACTGCAATTATCACGACAATGGCAATATTTTTAATCAACCTGACTTGTCGTCGTTCTCTTTCTAGCCGGGCAACGTGTTTTTTGCTGGTAATTTTTTCTTTGGGCGCCATAAATTGACTCCTTGTGCCTAAAATATACTTATTCTGGATAATTGCTTCTTATGTTATGATGAGATTTACCCGCGAATCTGTTATTTTCGATACATGGCATAAAGCCGGGGCATGGAACTTCTCCATGCCCCGGCTTTATTATATTACGGGGATTAGAAGCGTCCACCCTCTTCCCAGTATTTGCCTGTGAAAGGCAGCAGGGCGATTTGGCGGGCACGCTTGATGGCGCCGGCTACCTCACGTTGGTGCTTGGCGCAGGCGCCCGTTTGACGGCGCGGGCGAATCTTACCGTCCTCTGTGATGTAGCGCTTGAGAAGTTCTACGTTTTTATAATTAATAACCTGCTCTTTATCCGAGCAAAACTGGCAAAACTTCGGGCGCGAGTAAAACCGGCGGCGGCCCCCTGACCTGCCGCGAAAATTTCTTTCTTCAGCCATTTGTTACTCCAATTTTTCAGCCCTTCCTAGAAGGGAAATTCGTCTTCGTCCGCCACCGGTTCAGACTGATCTTCTTCCTGATCCGATGAATCAGATTGTTTGCTTTGATTCCGACGGTCTCCTAGCATCATCATCTCATTGGCAACCACTTCAACGTTGGTTCGTTTCTGACCTTCTTTATCCTCCCAGCGACGGGTTTGCAAACGGCCTTCGATATAGACTTGTTGACCCTTATGAAGATATTGTTTGCAGATCTCGGCCAGATTACCCCATGAGACGATATTGAACCACTCGGTCTCGCTGCGGCGTTCGCCGTCGGCCGTGTTCCAGGACCGGCTAACGGCAACAGTAAAGGTTGTTACCGGACGCCCAGAAGGCGTGTAGCGCATCTCAGGGTCGCGCCCTAGATGACCAATGACCATGACTTTATTCAAACCTCGGCTCATAGCTTTCTCCTTAATTTTCTAAGCGAGAATACACAACACTAAAGTTTACAATACAACAGTCAACATATAACGCATCACTGGCTCTAAAAAGCGGATGTTTCGCTCCAGTTCCTTGGTAGTATCAGCAGGCATGGCGATGTTGAGCAGCACATATTGGCCTTCGCTTTGTTTGCGAATGAGATAAGCCAGTTTGCGCTTGCCCCAAATATCTTCTTTGTCGACTGTGCCACCCGCTTCGGTGACCCAACCCTTGACCTTGTCAACCGCTTCTTTAAAAGCAGTATCTTCCAGATCGGGCTGGAGAATGCAAACCAGTTCATAATTACGCATGAGGGAAGCCTCCTTTCCATGGGTTTGCTCCTGTTCGATACCGTAGGTATGCCAGGGGCGGAAAGGCACGATATAAAAACGTACCTGAGCGAGCGAAGTTTACCACAAAAAGAGGGTTTTATGCGCTTCTATTTGGACTTTTGGTTTGCTACCGCTATAAATCTTCGCGAAGGTTTCAAACCCTCTCAAGAACAGTCCTCATCTAACAAAAATCGGATTGCTAAATATCCAACCAACCTTTCGCCCTAAGTAACGGCGATAGACCTCAACGCGATAAACGCCTGATTCTGTGGTGATGTGAGTACAGTTATGCTGGCGCTTCCATTCTTTGAGTACTTCTCCATCTTTTATCAGCCTGCACTCTGCCAGTTGTGGCAGGTGTATTTGCATAGTCACACCACCCTTGGCGGGAATTTCCTCACCCATAATGACGTTCTTCTCACGGCCCTGTGCTTTGAAAGTGAAGCCTTTTGTAGAAGTTGGTAGATCGTAACCGATGTAGCAGCGCCCAGTTTCAAAGGCTTCGTATATCAAGCGGCGGTCGGTGGGAGAGTCGCCGGTAAGTGGTTCGGAAATGAATATGTGTGTGTTAATGGCCTTGAAATGATATATATAAGGGAAAATAATTCGTTTCAATGGGCCCAGGCTGTGAGGCCAGGCATGTGCATCTGAACCGCCGATGGCTATGACTCGGTTTCCATCCAGCAGCAACTCGTCCCATTTTTGAAGTACTTCCGGGTAGGGACCATGACCAATGAATTGCGGTAAGTAAGCGTAGAAGATACCATGCAGTTTACTTTTCAGGTATGTCTTAAACTCGCTCAGCCCGTTCCACAGCTCGAGACCAGTGTAGCCGGTGACATCCCAGGCTTCCCAGGAGATATCGCCTTCGCCAAAGGCTGGAGCTGCCAAATCTTGTGGATGGGCAATGAAAGACATCCCACCAGCTTCTCGTACGGCGTCTACAACTTGTTGTGGGTCATCAGCAAAGGTGGCTACGTCACGATTAGTGTTGAAGATTAGCAGGTGGTTTTTTTGCGGATTTCGAGCCTGGTCGTGGACTTCCTGTCCAACCAGAAGCAGGACTCGCTTTGATCCGCTGCGATAATAACCCTCCACGCCCTGTACTAAAACGTTATGGTCAGTGACTATGACTGCATCCAACCCTGATTTTATGGCGGCCTGGGCAATGTCCTTATGTGTTCCGCTGCCATCAGAGTAGCGGGTGTGCATATGTAGGTTGACGACGACCTCGTGCATGTTATCCATTAGCGTTGACGATTTAGTGTGCTCACAGGTATAATTCTCCCGCAAATTTGCAGGAGGCTTACAAATGGAACGTTTTTTAGATATTGCGCTGATTATAACCTCGGTAACTTTGATTATCAGTGTTATCCTTCAAAGTAAGGGTGCAGGCCTGGGAGGTTTAACTGGTGCTGATTCCGGTGGTGTATATACTGCCCGCCGTGGGATTGAGCGCACCTTATTCTGGGTCACTATTGTTCTCAGCGTGATCTTTTTTACGTTGACAATTGCAACCTTATTGATAGGATAGTGAAAATTCCCTGATAGAAAGGCCGCTTCCGGCCGCGGCTCTTTTTGCCGTGACTGGTTAAGGCCTTTCTATTTTTGTGCTTATGAAACACTTACGCTGGCAAATTCTGGTTGTGTTTATTACTCTGGTGGTTGTGGGGGTTCTTCTACTCACGCAGCAACCAGTTGGACCTGTCCAAATCTTACCTCAACCGACGACAGGGGGAGTATATTCCGAAGGTTTAGTGGGCTCGCTTGGACGATTAAATCCTCTACTAGATTGGAATAATCCCGCTGACCGAGATATTGATAGGTTGTTGTTTAGTGGCCTGATCCGCTTTGACGAGCGTGGCCTACCACGACCTGATCTGGCTGAATCCTGGGGTGTAAACGAAGAAGGCACAATTTACAACTTTACACTTAAGTCAAACGCCGTCTGGCATGATGGCACACCGGTCACCAGTGATGACGTAATATTCACTATCGAAATGCTCAAAGGGGACGGCTCGCTGTTTCCTCAAGACATCAAGGAGTTGTGGACGAAAATCGAACTCAAGCGCTTGGATGAGAAGAACTTGAAGTTCACTATCCCAGAGCCTTTCGCTCCGTTTCTGGATTATTTGACCTTTGGTATTCTGCCGAAGCATGTTTTGGAAGGTGTTCCTACGGAGGGACTCGCTACCGCTGATTTCAATATCAACCCAGTTGGCAGCGGCCCCTACCAATTTGTCCATTTGATTTTGAACGAGTGTCAGATTACAGG
>CAZCPP010000327.1:0-4854 GCA_964500655.1 uncultured Anaerolineaceae bacterium
ACCTGTAGTCACTGTCAGGCCCTTCAACACATTTGGACCAAGGCAATCTGCACGCGCTGTAATACCCACCATCATTACGCAAGCTCTAACCGGTAAATCTATCCAACTTGGGAACCTAGATGCAACACGAGATTTTACTTACATTGAGGATACGGTTGAGGGTTTTATTAGTGCGGCTGAAGTTTCGGAAATTGAGGGCCAAACTTTCAACCTGGGATCAGGTCATGAAATCAGTGTAGGTGAACTTGCTGTGAAGATTATAGAAATTATAGGAAAGCAGGTCAAAATCCAGAAAGACCCAAAACGATTTCGCCCCGAAAAATCGGAGGTGTTCCGCCTTTTATCAGATAATTCCTTGGCAAAAGATAAGCTCAATTGGTGGCCACGCATCTCCCTTGACGAAGGGCTGCAACGAACTATTGAATGGATTCGTAATCACCTTGATATGTATAAAGTTGGCAAATATGAATTTTAGTAGCTGTGAAATATGAAAGCTGTAATTCTAGCCGGCGGTAAAGGAACCCGGCTCTCACCATTCACAAAAATATTGCCAAAGCCTCTATTGCCGATTGGCGATATGCCAATTCTTGAGGTGTTGTTATATCAATTGAAGGTTGCTGGTGTAAAAGATGTCATCATTACGGTTGGACATCTCGCAGGGCTGTTAAGAACATATTTTGGGGATGGCAGCGAGTATGATTTGAATATCACCTACAGCCACGAAGATAAACCATTAGGGACCGCAGGTCCTCTATCACTGGTTCCTGATTTAAAAGAGACATTTTTTGTAATGAACGGTGATGTCTTGACAACAATAAATTTTAAGGATTTATTGAAATTCCATAAATCGCAAAAAGCAATGGCTACTATTGCTGCGCACCAGCGAACAGTGAAGATTGACCTGGGCGTGTTGCTGCACGCGGAAGATGATTTTCAAGTGAAAGATTATATTGAAAAACCATCTTATGACTATGTGGTAAGCATGGGCGTGTATGTGTTCGATCCTAAAGTTCTTCAATTTATCACCAGGAACCAATATCTAGATTTTCCAGACCTTGTGCTAAAGTTGCTAGCAGCAGGCGAGAAAGTTGTTCATCTTCCTTTTGAAGGCTATTGGAAAGATCTGGGTCGTCCAGATGATTATGAACAGGCTACACATGATTTTAGCAGCATGCGCTCCCAGTTTTTGATGGAGAAATAAGTAGTGAATTGGAAGATCCCCCTAGCCGATATTGATTTCGATACTAAAGAAGAAGAAGCTGCACTAAGAGTAATTCGTAGCCGATGGTTGAGCATGGGAAAGGAAACTCAACAATTTGAGGAAGAGTTTGGGGCTTATATTGGCACAAAATACGCTCTTGCTGTTACAAACGCGACTGCTGCCTTGCATATGGCCTGCCTGGCTATTGGTGTTGGACCTGGTGATGAAGTTATTGTCCCTTCACTCACATTTGTTGCTACTGCTAACGCAGTACGGTATACAGGTGGACTACCAATATTTGCAGATATTGAAGGTGAAGACCGATTGACAATCTCACCGATTTCTATAGAAAAATGTCTTTCTGAAAGAACCCGCGCTGTTATTGTTATGCACTATGCTGGGTATCCATGTGACATGCCCGCAATTCATAACATTGCAAAAGAGCATGATTTGGCCATTATTGAAGATGCTGCCCACGCTATTGGTTCTGAGTTAAGTGGACGTAAACTTGGTGCCTGGGGTCAAATCGGTTGTTTCAGTTTTTTTTCCAATAAAAACATGACCACAGGTGAAGGTGGGATGTTAACAACAAATGATGATGCACTGGCTCAAAAGTTACGCATAATACGTTCACATGGGATGACGTCGCTGAGTTGGGATCGTCATAAAGGACACTCATGGACTTATGATGTAGTAGATTTGGGATTTAATTATCGAATCGATGAAATTCGTTCTGCCATAGGAAGAGTGCAATTGAATAAAGTTCAAGAATTCAACCTCCGACGGCAGAAGTTAACAGAAATGTATCGGGATTTATTAAACGAACTTATCCCTGGAGTGCTTGTTCCATTTCAGAATGCACAAGGGTTACATAGTTATCACATTATGCCTGTCCTTCTTCCAGAAGACCAGAATCGATTTCGATTTATGGAAGAATTAAAAACCGCGGGGATTCAAACCAGTATTCATTATCCACCGGTTCATCATTTTAAAAATTACACTGGAAAACCAGAATTTTTACGGGTTGATTTGCCTTACACTGACAACGTAGGTAAGCGAGAGGTTACTTTACCACTTTATCCAACTATGTCATTTAAAGATGTTGAATTCGTTGTAAAAGTAATACAAAATTGGCTCTATGGTAAAAATTGAGATAAACTCCTAACTGAAGTAAATCGAGATTTGTATGGAATTAAAAGATTTTTTATCGTTGATTCGTCGATGGGCTTGGCTTTTAGTTTTGGGATTTATCTTAGGAGCTGCAGCAGGGGCTATTCTAAGTTTTTTTCAAACCCCAGTGTATGAGGCCACTACACGTATTTTGGTAATGCGAGCACCTCAAGAAAAGACTACCGATTATACATATCTAAGTGATCAGCAATTGGTGCAAACCTATATCCAATTGCTTAGCACACGTCCTGTTATAGATGGAGCCTCTGTAAAAATGGGTTTGATTATTGATCCTGATCAAATAACCGTTCAACAAATTCGGGATACGCAAGCTATTCAATTAACTGTTGAGGATAGGAGCGCACAACGCTCATCTAATATAGCCAATATATTAATTCAGGTTCTAATTGAACAAAATGAAATCATACAAGCTGGACGTTATACGTTAACTGAACAGAGCATACTAGCACAGATTCAGCAGATTGAGGACCAGATCTCGCAACTGGAATCCGAGTACAATGATTTTTCTGAGGGGTCTCAACAACAACAACAGATGCAGGTGTATCAGCAAATTTATCTCAGCCTACTGAATAACCTTGAGGAGATTCGACTGGCTCGATTACAGAATACTCCCAATGTTGTTCAGATCGAAGCCGCTGTGGTTCCAGAGTCTCCTGTAAGACCTCGTCCAGTTTTGAATACCATTCTGGGTGCATTTTTAGGTATTTTAATGTCTGGCGGCATCATAATTTTGGTTGATTATATCGATGATACGATTAGAACTCCAGAGGATATTGAAAACATTTTGAAACTTCCTGTGATTGGGTATATCGGTGATATGCGAAATGACCAGAACGAATTTCATGATCTCCATGTTTTTCATTACCCACGTTCCCCAATAGCGGAAGCTTTTCGTTCCCTGCGTACTAATCTGGAATATGCCAATGTGGATAGTACGCTAACTAAAATTCTGATCACCAGCCCTGGTTCAGGAGAAGGAAAAACAACAATTTCGACAAATTTAGCCATGATCATTGCACAAGGGGGAAAACGAGTTTTACTAATTGACGCCGATCTCAGACGACCAAGAGTTCATTCTATCTTTGGGATTTCCAATCGGGTTGGTTTGACTACCTTATTCCGGAGACAAATGCATTTAAATTCTGCATTACATCATATGACCGATGCTGCGGAGTTATATATTATGGCTAGCGGGGGGTTGCCACCAAATCCTACTGAATTGCTTGCTTCTGCTAGAATGGATCAAATACTAGAAGAGGCCAGCCATGAGTTCGATTTGATAATCTTAGATAGCCCTCCATCTTTAGTAGCCGATTTTCAAGTGCTATCGACTAAAGTCGATGGTACATTCCTGGTGATTCAGCCTGGGACCACACACGCAGATCTTGCCCTTGCGGCAATGGGACAGTTAAATCGCGTTAATGCCAGGACCCTTGGTGTTGTGTTTAATAAAATCTCGCGAAATGGTCATTATGGTTCGTATAAGTATGGCGGATATTATTACATACAACAGGATGGTGATCAGCAATCGCTACAGGATAACCAACCTGTGAATTTATTGCCAGATTCTCAAGCAGAGGATATCTTCATTCAATCTGGTGAAACCTTGCAACAATTTTATAATAACGAGCATCCGCAAAGATATGAAAGTATATTTGTCCCATCAGAGGAATTGCCTGCCTCTCGAAATGTGATTACCGAACCAAAGAATGACCTGGATTCATCCCAAACAGAATCCGAAGAGGTTATGGATAAACAGTTGCCATCGCTGGCGGATTTTCAAACCTGGTATTTAGACCAGGATGATGAACAAGATTCAGATGAATGGTAATATATGTATTCGATTTTGTTCGTTTGTACAGGGAATCACTTTCGTTCACCTATCGCAGCAGAAACCTTTCGTAAACAACTTGTGCACGATAAGCGAGACAAACAGTGGATTGTGACCAGTGCGGGAACATGGACTACCTCAGGGCAACATGTTTTTCCTGTGGCTGTTGAATTAGCACATTCATTGGGGGTGGATATTAGTAATCATATGACGAATATATTGAATGCAAAGATGCTTGATGAATCCGACTTGGTGTTGGTGATGGAGGCGGGACACAAGGAATCCATTCAGGTGGAATTTCCATATGTGCGAAAAAAAGTATATTTACTTTCAGAAGTGTTAGATGGGATCAAATATGATGTTCCTGATCCGGCAAGCGCGAAAGAGGAGTCGCGTGAAATCATTCGAGATCTTATCTCCATGATTCGAACTGGAGCTGGGAATATTTATAGGATTGTCAAAGCAAGCAAATATAAATAAAAAATCGGGGATGTTAGATCCAAGTACGAAAAACAGCCTACAATAGGCTGTTTTTCGTATCTAAGGAAAGAGTCTTAAATGTGCAATGGTGTGTTAATCTGGACTTTGCCCGTTTAGGTTGAATAACAGGCTGAATCGACAAGGGAAAAGA
>CAZCPP010000328.1:0-4845 GCA_964500655.1 uncultured Anaerolineaceae bacterium
CCATACACCTATCTTAATCGCTTTCAATCGAAAATGCGTAACTACAGTTAAGTAAGTCGTGGTTGATGTCGCGTATTAGATGAACCCAACACTTCTGCTGCTTGAAAGGGAGGGCGTCATAGCCAGGATAGAAATCTGAAATCAGAATGCCATTAAATTTGGCTAAGAAAGCATTGATGAAATTAGTTTTTCTAGTTTTGGTGAGTTTGAAAAACACATATTTACTGTCTGTGAAAACCCAAGCATACCAATTTTCTCCTTTAATGTTCATCCTTGTTTCATCAGCATGTATACAGCTCCTTTTTAGCAACTGGTTAATAATATTTTCTTCAGTCTTCGCATAAAAATTGGAGATATTCCCAACAAAAATAGCTATTGATCCTGGAAGCACTTTCTCCCCAAATTGTTCATCTAATAATTCACTAAGACAATTATATGATAATCGCATTGCTACGCGATGATAAACAAGCCATACTTTTAATCCATGTCCGTACAGTTGCGTGTGTCTGATATTTGAAATTTGTGATGGGCTAAAACGTTTTTGACACTTCGGACAATACACGAGCAATCCTTTGTATTCAGTAATAGTCTTCCTTATGCCATTCTTTGTTTTTACCAAATCGATGATTATTCTTTTTGTTGATTTCTCAGTTGGTCGAATTGGTTTATACCCACATTTTGGACAAGATTCACTCAACTCTATTTGAATTTTCCGCGTTGGTTTCGGCTCCTTTTTTCGTTGCCCTTTATACCTAGTTTTAATCCCCCTTGGTTTCTTTTCTAAGTCATTATTTTTCTTTCCGTTGACTTTGCGAAAAACAATTTTGTTTTTATCGTATTTAAAGTGAGCAAATCTGAGAACTGTTTCAAACTGTCTGAAAAGCTCATCAGCAACAAGTGTAGCACGGTGTTTAGGTTGATCAACATAGTCAACAGCGGACAGCGTGTCCGCTGAAAGTTTGATTTTTAACAGCTTATTGGTAACTAATTTCACTGCCAAGCAATCTTCTTCATTGTAAGTCAGTAACAGAGCTTTGTTCTCAATGCCTCGAGTTTCTTCCCAACGATACCGCCAAACCAGTGATTGTAAGCCGGATACATTGGGTGCAGTCCAGGTCGCGCCGATGAAGGCTCCAATCTCTTTCAAACGGTTGGAGTAGATCGGAAAGTAGACTTTTCCATAGATGTGTTTGTTGACATTAACCAGGCGATTGCTCAGATCTTTGACCTCCGTATTGTAACGCTGGCCCATTTTGGTCAGGGCACGAGCATCATAATTGCCGTAGTGGTAGATGGGGGCATCAGGGTATTGATTGATCTTGTCCAGAAATTGCCCCCAGATTTGAGCTTCGTCAGCAGGGGTGTCGGCCCAAAAGGGATGGTAGGTAGTGGTCTCATTTTCACAGACCAGCAAGCCGATCAGGTAGTAAAACTGTTGGTCGGGAACGCCCTCGATATCCAGGAAGAGTTCCACCGGTTGGCGGGTCAGTTCAGGCAGTTCACCCAGGTAGATTTTCTGCTCGCGGATTGCCAGAGCCTGCAACTCCGGTTTGTGAATAACAGGCGGTGGATTCTTGGTCCGTTTTCTGCGTTTTCTCGGCCTGAAGGTGTAAGACAGTTGTTTGACCGTGAAAAGCCCTTTCTTCTCATATTGATTGATAGCCTTCTGGGTCGAGATGCCGTCCAGCAAACTGAGATTATCTTCTTGGACTGCTTTTTCTCGGCATAGGTCATGAAACTGGCAAATCGAGCAGTGTTTGTTTAAAATTAGGGAGGGTGGTTCGTGGGCATCTTCGGCCACCCATTCCTGCAAGGGTTCGAGAAATGGGATGAGTATTTTGGGGCCGTTCTCCAACTTCACACGATGTGATTTTCCGTCCAGCCCAACAATGCGCCCAGTGATGGGACGTTTTCCTTGCACCAGTTCCAGAACATAACTGACAAAGAATATCTCCAGCCGATATTCCTTCTTGATAGTGCGTAACCCCACCACGATGGTCGGCTCGTAGCTGTAATGTCCAAAGGCAGAGTGGGTTCTGACTTTGCTCAAAACCGCGCACTTAGCGGACCCCCTATTAGATTCAAGGGTGGCGTTGACGAGATATTTATGTTTTTCTTTGAGATCGTGGGGACTGTAGAGTTGTACGTCATCGTTTTCTTGCCAAAGATCATCGATGTAGTTGCGTTGAGTGATTTGCCGTTGTTTTTCCAGAATACGCATGTACTCATGTTGTGTCCCCCTCTTTGTGGTACAAAGCAGCAAGTACGCTTTGTATGGGCATTGGGAATAGCCTACTACTACTTCGGAAGTGATAGTTTTCTTCATACGTGGCCTCCTGGGAACACTGGTTAGCCTATTTTCATTGTATATGAAGAAAGTACGCTATACAATTATTTCCCCCATCCGTAGTCAGCCACGGGGCTGGCATACTGAAGAAAAACAAAAGAAAACCTTTGTGCTCCTTTGTGTTCAGTTCTCTTTCAACAAAAAATCCCCACCCTCCAGTATCCCATCAAAAATCACCCTCACCGCATCCGAATCCAATAACTCACCCAGCCCAAACGACTTCAAGCGTGTCTGTGTGGTACGTACAGACGGCTCCAGGAACTCCCCAAACGGCAGCGATGTTTTATACAGCTGGTAATACAGGAAGCGGCGCGCATTGCGTTTGAACTCTGAAGGGATTTCGATGCTTTCCGCATCCAAGAATTCCTCCATCGTGCTACGCACTTCATCCACCGTCTGTGGAAAGAACACGGTCGGGTACTGCGTGAAGCGCGCTTTCC
This sequence comes from uncultured Anaerolineaceae bacterium, assembly GCA_964500655.1. Classification (GTDB taxonomy): domain Bacteria; phylum Chloroflexota; class Anaerolineae; order Anaerolineales; family Villigracilaceae; genus JAABUE01. The sequence continues at coordinate 2,788 of CAZCPP010000328.1, forward strand.
CTGCGCACAGCACCGCCGCGCCCATGATCGCGGCCTCCAGCCCGATGGTCGAGTTATAGACCATCACGAATTTCGACTTCTGGATCAACTCATACGAACTAAGCGTTTCGGTCGGTGCCACGAAGACCACGTTCGGCTCCCGGTCCGCGCCGCTGGCTTCCACCCAGGCCGCCACCGTCTCGCGGCTGGCCTTGCGCACGCGCAGTTCATCGGGGTGGGCGCGGATCACGAACAGCGTCTCCGGGTGCGCACGGATGACCTCCAGCGCCATATCCAGCCAATCGAACATATCGCCAAAGACCGTGTTGGCATGCGGCTGGCTGGTGTCGAAAATCACGTTCGTAAACACGGGCACGATCTGTTTGAAGCCCGTCGCCTTCCGCAAGAACGCCTCGTCCAGCCCCTGCATGTCCGCCCAGAATTTGATGCCCGCCATCGAGAAATCGCCCTGAAACCGCTTCGCCAGGTAAGCATCCAGTTTGGAATTTTGCTCGTCGCTCAACTCAAATTCATCCGGGATGGCTATCGGGTACGCCGTCGCTTCGCCCTCGGTGAAGAAAGCCGTCGCCGGGCGCAGCCCCACCTCGTGGGTGATCACGCGTAGTCCGCGCTGCTGGGCGATAAAACGGGCGGTCGCTTCAGGATAGAACTGGCCGTTAAACACGATCCCAGCCCGCGGCTGAGTCCGATCGAGAAAATCCGTAAACTGACCCGCGATATTCCAGGCCGAAAGGATGTATTCCCGCAAGAGATAACGCGTGTTCTCGTCGTCGTCCAGATGATGGATGCGCAGGATCCAGCGCAGGCCGGGCAGGCATAGTTCCCCGAGCGGAATCCCCTCCCATTCGAAATTCATCAACTCCGGGACCGATAGACCTGCTACCGCTTTCGCCACACTTTCATCACGCTCGTAGGTAAACCAGTTAACCTGCGTCCCGTCCCGATTATCGTCCGAAGACAGCACGCCTGCATACAGTGTTTTCGACTGATACACACAAGATGCGCATGGCGGCTCCTTGCGTGGGTTATCGCGATTCGTCCCCAGCACACAATGGCTCATCCCCGCGTTGCAGGCAAAATACACCGCCGGGATACCTTGCAATCGCAACACCCACGAGGTCAGCAAATGAAATCCGCTGTTCCACGAGAGATCGTCAATGCCCGTAGAGGCTTTGAATAAGATCACTGGCGCCCCCAAAGGAACAGGTTCGCACCGCGCCACTTGCCGGGCCATACTAGCGACCTTGAGATTATTTAGTCTCCTGACAAGTCCGCGTTTAATGCGTTGGATGAAAAAATGCTTCATAGGTGGCAAATTGTAACAGAGAGAATATGTGAAAATCAGGCTCAAAAATTCTGAGAATTATTTTGGATAAGCGTAATCGGGGCCTTGACTTAAGCTCAAATCCGCATATAATCCACCTGTTGGATGGAAAAATTGAGCGAAACATAGCGAGCGCTCGAGACAAAAGGTCTCGAAGCGCTTGCCTTTGTTTGTCTCTTGTTAGCGCTGGCTACACGCCATATGAAGAGGCCGCTCAATAACAATCCTGATTCAGTTGGATGAGGAGTGCATTAGTGGAAACCAAAGGACTGACCGCTTTACGCATCAGCCTGGCATCGCCTGAAACGATCATGTCGTGGTCGTATGGCGAAGTGCTCAAGCCCGAGACAATTAACTACCGCCGTCTTCGACCTGAAAAAGATGGTCTCTTCTGCGAAGCCATTTTTGGCCCAACTCGTGATTGGCAATGTTACTGTGGCAAGTATAAAAACCCCCGCTTTAAAGGCATAGTTTGTGATAAGTGCGGCGTTGAGGTCACCCGAGCTGCCGTGCGCCGTGAGCGCATGGGGCATATTGGTCTGGCAACGCCGGTCGCGCATATCTGGTATTCGCGACGAATTCCTTCTTATTTGGGATTGCTGCTTGATATCTCACGCCGTAACCTTGACCGCGTGCTGTACTTTGCGCAATATATCGTCACTTACGTGGATGAAGAGGCGCGCGAGAAGGCGCTTAAACACCTTGAAGAGGAAATCTCCGAATCCGATCGCGAA
>CAZCPP010000329.1:0-4826 GCA_964500655.1 uncultured Anaerolineaceae bacterium
TGCTCACCCCAACAAGGTTTTTGACCTGATTTTGCTACTTTAAGAAAGCCCTGGCTGGGGTGTGTGTTATAATAGGAATCTCAATAATTTGGAACAAAAATCTGAAATTGTCAGGGCGTTCTAGGAAGTATTAAATAATATCTGCATACTTTGTAACTCGGTGAATAATAAATCACAGGGGGCGATTTGATCCGTTTCAGCATAAATAGTGTATTCAGCCTAATTGAGACTTCTTAGGATTTGGTTCCCTAACCAAACCTTTTAGGTTTCCCCTGAATATTGCAAGTGTTTTTGATCAGGTGTAGGAGGCGCTTTCATGGATATACAACCCGGAACTTATTCCAAGGGAGATTGGATTGTGCATGCCCATTATGGAGTTGGGCAAGTGAAAGGTATTGAAAAAAAGGAATTGGATGGTGAGAACAAGCTGTTCTTTAGAGTGAAAACGTTTGATGGTGAATATTGGTTATCTGTAGTACAGACGGACGTAAAGTATATTCGGCCGATTACTTCTGAATATCAGATTAAACAAGCACTGACCCTGATTCGAAAATCTCCTGAGCAATTGCCCAAGGATCATAATAAAAGGAACAAAGTAATTATCGAGGCACTAAAGGATCCTTCCTTATATGCAAAAGCCCGTATGATTCGAGATCTTAATGGCAAACAACAAATATCCAAACTCAACTTCACAGAAGAAGATGCTTATCTGAAAATGAAGAAGCAGCTCTTAAACGAGTGGTCTATTGTGAAAGATACAGATCGGGAGATTCTAGAAGAAAAATTAGAGAAGGCTTTGGAAATCAGTTTGGAAAAGGCTGCGGTAGCGAACATGTAACTCCAATATCATTCTGTTGTGAAAGGCCACTCTACCAGAGAAAAGAGTGGCCTTTTCCAATGAGTTTCTATGTTCAATTTTGAGTCTGTAGAAGCGAATTTATTTCCAAGAAGTATCGGAAAGGGATTTACAGATAATAACCCAAAAATGCTCTCCGTCAGGGGAGTTTTTTATGAGATATTTCTTATGATGTTGTATTGCAAGAAACATCATGAAACAACCCGGTTCATTGTTAAATACGAGCTTTCTCGATATTGCCCGGGTGTCACACCCGACCACTTTTTGAAGGCTTTGCGGAAAACGCTCGGTTCGGAAAAGCCCAACAAGTAAGTAATCTGTTCTACTGAATAGTTCTCACCCAAGTATTTTTTAGCCAATTTTTCGCGCGTGTCCATGAGTAATTCGCTGAAAACAACACCTTCATCCTTGAGTCGATTTTGTAATGTTCTAACGCTGACTGACATCTCTTTGGCAACTTTTTTAATTGATAATGCTTCGTCGTCCAGCTTTGAAAGAATGATTTTTGTCACAGCGCGGGTGTGTTCGTTCTGGCGTTCAATACCCGCTAAAAAGTCCTGCGCATAATTTTCAAAGTGCTGTAACAGCTCAGGGTTTGCATATAAAATCGGTGTATAGATGACGCCCAAATCAAGCGTAAGGGAGTTTTCCTTTTGATCAAAAAGCACTGGACAGCGAAAAATCCGTTCATATTCAGACCTCGAGACTGGTTCCGGATAAATGAAGGTTACCTCCAGTGGATTGATGTCTACCCCCGTCAGGGTTCGCATCATGCACACGCTGCTGGAAATAGTCGACTCGTAACAGTGTCGTGACATTTTTGGTGCGTGGGGTGGTGTTGCTAAAGTCACTTTGATTTTATTGAATTTGAGATGAGCATTACCTTCTATTAAATTACCGATGATGCGCGAATACCTGGCCGATTTTTCAAAGGCCTCGCCTAGCGTTTTGCAGTTCATCATCATGTAGCCTAAGATGGACCAGCTGCCTGCCTCGGCAAACTCGCCCATGTGCAAACCTAGATAAGGATCGTCAACATAATTTGCCGCTTCATCCTGGATGAGCAAATAGGTTTCTATCGGGATGTACGTATCGGGTGATTTGACCACTTCAGGGTCGATTTCCAGAGAACACAAGAATGTGTCAACGTCAACTTTCAGGGAGTTGAGATATGAAAATAGCTGAGATAGGACAGTAACCGACACAGTAATGGGTTCTTGGGTTGCTTGCATGCGTCAATGATAACTTAAAAGTTTGCGTAAAAAGACATATTTATTGCAGGAAATGTCATAGGCGATTGAGCGTAATTGGTATAGGATTAGGATAGCCAAAGGTGTGCCCAAAGAAAGGATATTACCGATGCCCGAATCAGATACCAACTGGAAAAGTCTCTACAAGATCAGTGGAGTGGCCGCTTTGATCTTCATCCTCTATTCAATGGTGACGATGATCTTGCTCCTCACCATTGGCGGGCAGCCCGAAAGTGCAGTGGAAGCATTCGACATGTTACAGGAAAACAGACTCGTTGCACTCTTGCGGCTGGACGCGCTGACGTTACTGATTGTGCCCCTCTACTACCCGCTATTTTTGAGTATATACATTGCGCTCAAGAAAAGCGACCAGACTTTCGCCACGCTCGGGGCACTGCTTGCCTTTGTTGGAGTGACGCTTTTCGTGGGGACACCTTCCGCTTTTTCGTGGTTGCCTCTCAGTGACAAATTTGCAGCCGCGACAACAGAAATACAACGGGAGCAGCTTCTGGCTGCGGGAGAAGCGCTTCTTGTCTCCGATATGTGGCATGCTTCTGGGGCTCTGATCGGAAGTGTGCTCATGCTGGTATCCGCTTTGATTTTATCTCTCGTTATGCTAAAAAGTGGAAGCTTCGGAAGGGCCACCGCTTATGTGGGCATTCTAACGCATGGATTGGACCTGGCACACGCAGTTATCGGATTCTTTGTCCCAACAGTCGGCGTCATCGTAATGGCAATTGCCGGACCACTTTATCTGGTGTGGTTTCCCTTGCTGGCACGGGATTTTTTCCGATTGGGGAGTGCGAACGCGATGCACAATATATCAAAAAAGTAACCGAGGTTTCTATATTGATAATTATCTTTGGCGTTTTTCTGATATTACACGGCCTGGTTCACCTGCTCTATGTAGGACAAAGCTGGAAGCTCTTCGAACTGCGTCCTGAAATGACCTGGCCGGAGGGAACCTGGCTTTTCTCGAAATTGTTGGGCGATGAGACAACCCGGCTATTTGGCAGTGTTGCACTTATGCTGGCTGCGTTGGGATTTGTTGCCAGTGGCCTTGGATTGTTTTTCCAGGCAGATTGGTGGCGGTCTGTGACTGCGTTTTTCGCCGCGTTTTCTGGTTTGCTTTACTTTGTATTATGGAACGGTAAATTTCATGCACTTGACGATCAAGGTGGCGTGGGATTGTTGATCGATTTAGCAATCCTAGTTCTCATCCTGGTTATAAAATGACCCGCTTGATATGGCAGGCGCAATACTGAACGATAAACATCAGGGCTTCAAGGAGAAGAATAATATGGACAACACGAATTCACTTAAAAGTAAAAACCTCTACGTCATCGGTGGTGTGGCAGCGATCTTGCAACTGGTCACTATCCTGGCTTACGCAGTGCTCATCGGAGTACTTGGTCCAAAGCCGACCGGTGCAGAAGAGTACTTTGCTATCTATCAGGTCAGCCCGTTGGAAGCTGTTCTACGGGGTGATTTCATGCTCCTGATATTGATTGGTTTGTATTTAGGGATTTTCCCTGCCTTGTATGCATCCTTGCGACGCTTGAGCCCGGTCTACACGGCGCTTGCAACTTTGTTTACTATTATGGCAGTTACCGGTACATTCGTAACCGAATCCACCTTCTCTTTGCTGCATTTGGGTGAACAATATGTTACTACTAATAACGATGCACTGCGCACCCAACTCTTAGCAGCGGGAGAGGCAGTCATCGCATCGGATATGTGGAACAGCTCTGGCGCTTACATGGGTGGAATTCTCTTACAGGGTTCAGGTGTGATGATCTCCATCATAATGCTGCGCAGTAAGGACTTCAGCAAAGTGACCGCTTATTCCGGGCTGCTCGGAAACGGGTTTGACCTGATCCAGCATATCATCCATCCCTTTGCTCCTTCTATTTCTGTTTTCATCATGATGTTCATGGGATTGTTTTACTTCGTTTGGTTCCCCATGTTAGGTAGAGATTTGTTGCGCCTGGCAAAGGATACACCCACAACTTAGGGAATTCATCCATGACACAAAAGATAACGGATGGCCCCCTTTAAAATTGTTGTGAGAAAGGAAATCCATGGGCCCCGGACATCTCGGAATTGGACTAGTAGCAAAGCCTATTGTTCCCAAAGCCCCTCTTTGGATCTTGTTGGTGACCAGTGAAGCGCTTGATCTCCTATGCTTTGGCTTCGTCACCATCGGCATGGAAAAGTTGGCTGTAACCAAAATGGATCTCAGTCAGGGTCTCAAAGTGATTATCCCCGGTTGGATTCCATGGTCGCATGGGCTTTTCACGTCCATCGCTTGGTCGTTGCTCTTTGGGGTGATTGCCTTCCTCGTTTATAAAGATTGGAAAACGGGTGGGATGATTGGTTTGGTGGTTTTCAGCCATTGGATTCTGGACTTTATCGTCCACCCACCTGATTTGCCGATTCTGTTCCGTGGTTCACCTGAACTCGGGCTTGGTCTGTGGACTTCAGGCCCTGGACTAGTCGTCAGCCTTTTCCTGGATTTAGCCTTGTTGATCGGTGGTATCGCTATCTACTTGGTTGCGCGAAAGAGAAAGGGGAGCAATTGAGCCGTGCCACGAATTATTAGTGAAAGCAACTTTGATAAGTATTTCCCGTACATATTATTGAATGTGCGAAAAAGCACAAGTTAATTTAACTGATGTTACGCGGCTTTGAGCAGTTGGAGTTCATCATAAGCACTTCTC
>CAZCPP010000330.1:0-4811 GCA_964500655.1 uncultured Anaerolineaceae bacterium
TACGAACTGACTGCACGATCCCTTATTAGCAATTGCTCTCAGTCAAAGGCCACCATCGAATTGTTGATGGCCTTTCTGTGTTTTGCTGGTTCCTGAAAATACCCACTTTTGGTGTTTTCTTGCGCTCCGCTATATACGCTTCGATCCATTATTCGTTTGCGAACTCAGGAATTGGATGGCCTGACGGCGAAAACTAACTGAGAATCAACCCGAACCGCCGTGGACGAAGTAAGTAGCCAGCACAGGCACCGTTGTTGGAAGAATTTCGTCAACATTGGCTGGTTTGTTTGGGTGTCACTTTGACTTGTGCAGGTCTGTTGGACACCAAACCTGTCCCAGTGGTTGGGTATCGGCGCAGCAAAAAGCGGAGTGAGTTTCAAGGCAGCGCCAATTATGGGTACTGTGCAAGCAAGAAAATGCACTACTTTGGCTACAAATTGGTTGCTATTAGCACATTAGAAGGGATCCCGTTGCTCTACGATTTGGTTCCAGCTAACATAGATGAACGCCAAGCCGCTGAAACGCTTCTGGGAAAGCTAACAGGGTTCAGTTTGTTTGCAGACAAAGGGTTTCTGGGCGAAGATTGGCAAACGGATATTCACCAACGCACCAGCAACCAGGTCTGGACACCCAAACGCAAGAACCAGGCCAAACAACAATCCAAAGCATTTGAGCGCTGGCTCAATGGCTTACGGCTTCGGATCGAAGGATTGTTCAATGAAATCCAAAACGTTGGCAAGAACCTTGAGCGCTTGCTGGCAAAAACGGTTGTCGGTCTCTGCGCTCGCATTGTGGCCAAAATGACCAGTCATTTGTTAAAGTACATCTTGCGTTACAAGTTTGGTATTGATGTCCTGACTTTCTCAAAAATTCAGGACTAATTCACATCAAGCGTATTTAATAATTTCTTATGATCTTTAATTGATTTTGCAAAAATATAATCAATTTCATGGATGCTCAATTCCCAAATGAATTTTAGGATAATAACAGTCATCTCCTTCACACCATCGAAATCGTTAATTGTGTGTACCTCTTCTTTTTAAGAGAACAATCACCCAATTATTTTTGCAAACTAAATTCTGTCAATGCAAAGTTCATTCCTTGACCTTCAGATTGATAAATTCGTTCTAATAAATTCAATGCAGTGAGGTAAATCTTCATCAAGGGATCCCCGGGAACGGCACTCCAGAGCCATAAAGCGATCATAACCAGTTTCAAGTAAGGCCTGAAACCCGGGTTTGAAATCCATGTGTCCCTGACCGGGAAGAAGTCGGTTGCTGTCAGCCAATTGGACGTGGAAGATACGACTTGCTGCCGCAATGATACTCTGTCTAACATCGGTCTCTTCAAGATTCATATGATAAAAATCAGCGAGAATACCGATGCGAGGGCTACCAACCAATTCGCATAAGTTCATGGCTGATTCAAGTGTGTGCAGAACATGTGTCTCGTAACGATTCAATGGCTCGATCACGATTATTCCTCCAGCCTGTTCGGCTGTTTCAGCCGCCCTCGATAACAATTCCACTAACAAAGATTGCTCACTCTCGCTTATGACTGATGGTGGATTCCATAAAGGTAGTGGTTGTTGAGCACGATATTCAGGGCAAAATAAACTAACTGCTCCTAAAGGTCCTGCAATATGAAGGTTCCTCTGAAGTGTTCGTAATTTTTCCTCCATTGCTTCACGGCTGTCAAAGGGTCTAGAAAATGATGAATCCGGTAAGATCAATGAACTGATGGAGACCCCTGTTCTATCAAGAACTTGATTTAAATTCTCAAGATATGCAGGCAAATCTTTTTCCTCAAGTGTGAGACGGAGCTCCATACCTGAGAAGCCACATCTATGCAAGAATTCTATTTGTTCATTAGGCGTTTTTCCTTGCGCCAGCATCGATGATGCAGCTAATTTGATTGCCATGATTCATTCCCCCGGAATTAATAGAATCTTCAAGCCTTCACGACCCCACAGTAAGTCAAAAGCCTGTTGCCATTCGCTGAGGGGAAAACGATGTGAGATGAGAGGCCTAAGTCTGACGCGTCCCTGGGATATCAGACGGTCTGCACGATCCCATGAGCGCCAGTTAGAACTGAAAACACCCTGTACACGTAATTCCTTAAAGACTACACGGTTGAAATCAAGATTTATGTTTTTTCCGAACAATCCCATTTGAGTGTATTTTCCGCCTGATCGAACGACATCTAGACACTGAACAGCTGCCGCTTCTGCTCCGGAGCACTCAAAGACCACATCTGCGCCGAGTCCTTGAGTGAGATTTTTCAGAAAGGCAACCGGGTTTTCCTCCATAATATTGATTGCCCGGTCAATGTTCAACTCATTGGCAAGGGTAAGCCGCTTGTTATCTGCTGCTACACCGCCAATTACTACAAAAGCCCCTTCTGCCTTAGCTGCTTGGGCTGCCAGTAGACCAATTGGACCAGGCCCTGAGATATAAACGATATCCCCAGCCTTCACTCCAGTCAACTCTATAACCCCATAGGCTGCAACAGCCATTGGCTCACATAGAGCAGCCTCGTCATAATCCAGCCCATCAGGCATAAGGTGTAGCATTTGCTCCTCAGCGATCATGTATTTTGCAAAGCTACCATTTGCGGACCAGCCCAACCCTTTGCGGTTTCTGCATAGATTATGGTAGCCGGTTTTGCAATAACGACAATTTCCGCATGGAGCGACCGGCAACTCGGACATCACATTATCGCCTACCTTAAAGTTACTAACTCCTTGACCAAGGGCAATAATTTGCCCACTGAATTCATGCCCAAGAATGACAGGTGGAAAAGAGGTGAACTCATCGCGGTAGATATGTAAATCCGTCCCGCAAATTCCAGTAGCCTTAACTTGAATCTTTACAGTACCCGGCCATGGCTCCGGTTCGGGGAAATCCATATATTCAACGTGACCCTTGCCTCTTTGAGTTTTTACAACAGCCTTCATCGCTCCTCCTTTCTATCTATTATGCATACCCGATAGTGAGACTGCAAAGTAGACCATCAGACCTCGGAACAGATAATCACCCCAAAACGGCACCCCTAATAAGGTAAGCCCATTGTTGATCATTCCCATGAAAACAGCGCCTGCAAGAGCCCCTAAAACATGCGGCCGACCTCTCGAGAAGAAAGTTGAACCCAGGAAGACAGATGCGATAGCATCCATTAAGTAAGGTTCCGCAACTTTTGTCAACCCAGAGCTCAACCGGGCGGTAAGAAGAATTCCGGCTATGGCGCACATCAGACCGGAAATAATATACATAATTGTAGCGATATTCTTGATATTTACACCTGAGATATATAGAGCTTTGGGGTTTCCTCCCAAGGCTGAGATATAATTGCCAAGGCGGGTTTTGTTAAAAACAAACATCATAAATAGTGTAACTGCCACCAAGATTAAGACGATTACAGGAATTGGACCTATGAATCCCTTTCCAATATAATCTAAAACTGATTGTCCACTGAGGCTTATTGGGGTACCACCATTGCTCATGATAAATTGGGGGCCTGCTGCTCCTAATAGGACTGCCAGAGTGCCTACGAAAGGGTTCAGTCCCAACCTGCCGCACAACAGGCCATTTATCAATCCAAGCATCAAGCCTGAAGCCAGTACCAACGGGATAGCTACGATAAGAGGTTGACCTTTGGTTAAAATAAAGGCGAGTAATACTGTTGCTAAGCTGGCTATTGATCCGATCGAAATATCGAAGCCACCTCCAGCCACAGTAAAAGTAAGCCCTATTGCCATCATTGCAACAGGTGTGGCATAACGCAGAATATCCATCAGGTTCGCAAATTCGAGGAATGTTGGACGCATAATACCAAGTACTATGGCCAACAGTACCATAAGTATTGGTGTGGCATATGTGCTGACAAAAAGAAGCAAGCCCCTGGTTACTGTGCGTGACTTAGCTTGAAATACTATCACAGCCTCCGATAAGCCACTTCCAGATAAGCTGACAGCAAATACGACGACCACGCCCCACAACATATACTGATAGTAAAAAGGAACATTCAGAAGAGTAAGTCCATTTCCTAATATTGCGAGAAGAATGCCACCTAAGAGCGTGCCTGGAATATTAGCCTTGCCAATGGTGATAAAAGTCATTCCAATGTAGGCTGCATTGATCACAGACCCCAGCAAGCTAAGTCCAACCAACGGTACGCCCGATGATAGTCGTGTGGTCAATAGAACTCCACCGATCGCTCCTAAAATGCCAGAAAGGATAAAGGTAAGCCAAGCATAACGCTTGATCGGTATGCCTGAAATATATGCACAACGGGGATTGCCTCCGACTGCATAAATATATCTTCCATACCGGGTGCGATTAAGCAGGATATAACAAATGAGGCAGATGACGAGTAAGATAATCAGCAAGTATGGAATTGGACCCAGCGAACCTATTCCAATCTTCCTGGCAAAAACAAGCTGTTCAGCCGGGATCATCAACCTTACTCCGCCTGATAGAAGGATGTCGAAACCGCTGGCTACGAACATCATTGCTACTGTTGCAAGAAACGTGTTAATTCTTAGTTTTGCAACCATGAAACCGTTGATCGTGCCCAGGATCGCACCCGCCCCTATCGCGATAAGCGCTGCAACCCCAAAAGAGAACCCATCACGCATCAGGTAGGCTGTAAGCACATTCGCAAGACCGGCTATAGAGCAAACGGAAATATCAAAGTTTCCACCAGCAATAACAACAGTGAGACCCAGTGCAATAACGGTAATAATCGCACCTTGCCGGAAGATATTCATAATATTGTCTACAGATAAGAAATAGGGGGAGAGAAGGCTAAAG
>CAZCPP010000331.1:0-4805 GCA_964500655.1 uncultured Anaerolineaceae bacterium
GCTTCATTTTACACCCCCGCATATGGGGGCCTCCACGCTAATTCCTATTGAGCCATTTATTTTTAATATATTGCCGCCTAACATTTTAATAGACTTGAGGACATTTACGACCTGCCCATAAGCAATTACGGGATGCCCCGCCTGTACCCGCCGTAGGTCCCCGAAAGGGGACAGGGGGAAGGGTGAATGGGTAGGCTGGCAGCTAAACCCCTAGTTAGCGCGGCCAAGCTGCGCGACCCGGCGCAGGCCGAGGCGATGCGGGATAATCTGCAGGCAGCCTTCCCCCCAGTTGTTCGTGCAGGCCGTCGTGGTGGCGATGAAAGCAGGAGTGGTGGGTGGGCTCTACCCGGCCTGGCGGGCGACACGTATGCGACCGGTGGAGGCGCTGCGGTACGAGTAAGTTGGCACACTGGTGCGCCGAAATCAGCTAAGGGCAAGTTATTCAGAGAGGATGTACGAACTATGTCAGATAATATCGTCATTGAGCCGATGACCGAGGATTTCATCCTCTGGCGCTGTTTGCACGGTGGCCCTCTGTCTAAGGAAACAATTGACAGGTGGCCGCCTGATGAGGCGGAATCTTGGGAGACCCACCGTGCCAAGAATGTCCCTCTGTTGGAGAAAATCGTCAAGGTGTATGGGACTTGCGCAATACTTGCAAGAGATGGTGGTCAGGTTGTTGGCACCCTTCGCTTTTATCCCAAGATTCTCTACTCAATGGAGGGAGCCGGTTCTTCGTTATGTCTCCTGCAACCGTTTCCCGATGGGGTCTCTGAGCGCCTGGTGGAAAACCGGTTTCCACCTTTGGAAGAGATTCTAGACAAGACATTGATAATTCGTTGTTGGACGATAGCGCTGTCGTCCGAAAAAGAGAATCTCTTTCAGCCGGAAGGAATTGGAACGCGAATGGCGCGAGAACTGATGCAGTGGGCCGAAGAGAATGGGTGGAAAAGCATTGAGGCTACGGCATACGAGGACACTGAGGTGCTGTACACTCAAATAGGCCTGCCAGGAAAACGCTTCTGGGAAGAATTCGGGTTCCGCATGGTGAAGACAGACACGGAAACCGCCTCCTGGTTTCCCAGATTCCTGGACACAATGCGGGAACAAGTGGTGGCACAAGGCTTGAATCCAGAAGATGCTCAGAACAGGTACACGATGCGAATTGAACTAGCCTAGTTCCTGGTGCAAAACTGCTGATTGTATAGAATAGTCGGTGGTCAAACTGAGTCAGGTAGGCCGGTAATTACACTCTATGCCCTTGGCGCAGGTTGTACAGGTAATATAAACCAGAATTTCGTTCCCACACCCAAATTGCTTTCCACTCCTATAGTTCCCCCATGCATTTCTACAAGCTGTTTGGCAATTGCCAGCCCGAGCCCTGCTCCACCCGTCGTGCGGGTACGGGATTTCTCAGCTCGCCAGAAGCGGTCAAAAACGTGAGCCAGGTCAGATTCAGCGATACCGGGGCCGTTGTCGCTAACACTCAAGGAAATGGTCTCCTTTTTGTGTTCAACCCCCACGATAATCTGCCGTGCTTTTTCAGGCGTACAACGCAGGGCGTTACTCAACAAATTTCCGATTACCTGTCCAATACGCTGCGGGTCGGCCTTGATAGCGGGAAAATCCGGGTCAATCTCAGTGGTCAGGGAGATACCTTTATCGATCGCTTCCGCCTCAAATAAACTGGCGGTGTAATTGGCAATTTCCCCCAGGTTGACCTCTTTACAGTCTAATGACAATTGTCGTGTTTCGGCCAGGGTCAATAGGCGCAAATCCTCCACTAACTTGTCAAGCACATAGACTTCTTCCAGCGCTGGCGCTATCCGATCTTCCGCTAACGGGTATATGCCATCCAAAATACCCTCTAACCGTCCGCGCATGATGGTGAGTGGGGTGCGCAGTTCGTGAGCGATATCGGCCAGCATGTTACGTCGCTCGCGGTCATTGCGCTCCAGCGAAGCGGCCATTTGATTGAAGGAATCGCTTAGAATGCGGATGTCACTGGAACCACGTACCTGCACTCGCGCCGAAAGATCGCCGGCTGCCACTTCCTGGGCTGAGGCAATTACATCCGCCAGGGGGGTCACCACGCGCCGCATCAACAGCAGCCCGATGATGAGGGTCAGTACCGCCTCAAAACCACCCAAAATGATCACCGGCGGCAACAGGAAAGCGATCAGAAACATGGTTTTTGATGGTAAGGCTTCGGTATATATGACCGTACCTACCTGGATACCATTCTTCATTATTGGGTATTCTGTGTCATCCTCATCTAATGAGTAGTGTTGACCTACCAGTTCAGTATCAGTTAAACCGCGGTCAAGTAATATATAGTAATCCGCATCGGCAAGGATGGCGTTTTCCCATTGGTCGATAAAGCCCAACCTGTTGTCAGCAACCCTCTCACTATCAAAAACTTCGGCCACTCCCTCCCAACTACCTTTGGCATGATAGTAAACCTGCAACGAGTTTTGCAGTTCACGGGGAATAAATGGATTGCTCGATTCCGGGGCCTGTCCAAATACAAAAATAAGCAGTGTAGACCACAATACGATGGTGATGCCCAGCACAGCTCCCAGGGTTAACACCAATACCCACAACAATCGCCGGCGCACATATCGGATGGACTGGAAATCAGTATTTGGAGTAGTCATATTAGCCCACCTCGGCAAATTTATAGCCTACGCCATAAACGGTGATCACGTATTTTGGTTCGCTGACTTGCGGTTCAATTTTTCGCCGCAAGTTCCTCACATGCGAGTCGATCGCCCGTTCATAGCTTTCAAATGTTATGCCTCGCGTCGCTGTGAGCAGTTGGGCACGGGAGAAAATGCGACCTGGTTGGGAGGCCAATGTGGCCAAGATCTCAAATTCGGTGGGAGTAAGGGTAACTTCTTTATCCGGCAGAATAACTTTATAGCGAGCGCGGTCTAAGGTCAGGTCGGCTACACGGATCACCTCTGCAGCAGGTGTCTCGCCACCTGCCCGGCGCAGCACAGCACGCACCCGGGCCACCAACTCACGTGGACTGAAAGGCTTGGTGATATAGTCATCGGCGCCCAGTTCCAGGCCAATCAATTTGTCAGTTTCCTCTACGCGGGCAGTCAGCATGATGATTGGAATCGCGTTCATTTGTGGGTCTTGCCGTAACTTACGGCATACATCCAGGCCATCCATTCCCGGCAGCATGAGATCAAGCACAATCAGATCGGGTCGATCTCGGCGGGCAGCTGCCAGCCCCAGTGGACCGGTTTCGGCGCTGGTAACTTTGAATCCGGCGGCGCTCAGATAATCGTGGCAAATCTGGACAATCTTTGCTTCATCGTCAAGAATCAGGATGGTTTTACTCATTGTGTTCCGGGTTGGTTGTGATCCGTTAATTTATAGGATACGCTCGCGCTGGGGTCTTGGTTGTGCCAGTGATTTTAACCCAAGCACGCTTTCAAAAGCAAATACACCCAGCGCCACAAAGATTGTATCAACGATCACCCGGGCTATAACCATCATCATCGTGAAGGCCGGTGGGGGCAAAAATAATACCGGTACGAAAATATTGAATAACAACCAGTTGAGCCCGAACACCACTCCAGCAAACAAGATCGTTCGGCCTATGGGTGATTTCCCCTGCAACCCCGATGCCAGTAACCAATACATTGCCCCAACTGAAAGGCCCATAGCCAGGGTCCAGCAAAAGGTCACCACAGGAGTGGACCAATACCCCAAATGTGGCTGCAGAATTGAATATTCTATGAAACGTCCAGCTATAAACACAAAACCGATGATAAAGACAGCCGACCCCCCCACTTTATGTATAGTGGACTTGATCTCAGTGGCCATCAGAATAGCAAGAACAACAGACATTAGTAAAATTGGAATTGCATCAGCAAAAGCCATTGAAATCGTATTGCTCCAAGGCTCTACTCCGACGACACTGGCCTCAAACATCCCGACAAACCATACGCCACCCATTGCCAGGCCAAAGCGCATGCCTTTGACCCAATTCTGACCGTTTAATCTATCATATAAAAAGACAAAGGTAGCGGCAATCACTGCAAAGATGATTGCCGGGAGAAGGACGATTCCGGGAATCAAGCCTATCATTTGACTGAAATCGCTGGGCTTCAAGTCAATGCCCCCCATGGGAAGGATATTGTGGAGAACTATATCCAGAATCAGACCCAATATTACGGCTATACATATTTTCCACCAATTCTTTTTCAATACGTTCATGATTCTCACCTCGATTATGTTTTGAGTAGGGCTGGATGCAGGTCGATTGCCCAGTTATTGATCTTTTCCCAGTCACGAAAATCCCCTTCGGGCACGCCGATAATTTTTATGATCATCTGGTCCAGGAAAGAGATCTTGTCGTAGTCCATTTTTCCGGCAAAGGCGCCGATGGTTACAGGTTCTACTATATTGGATACTGGCGTCATGAAGTCTAATGCTGTCTGACGGTTCTCTTCAGTTTCCTCATGCAATGTCATGAAACAAGTGAAGAATGCGGTAGGGATTTGGCGCAAGTAGGATTTGTGGCTTTCTACAAAGTTGGTCGCCGATGGAACCCATTTCCCGGTGCGAATGGCACTACCGACCACCACAGCCTGGTAGTTTTGAATATTGGTCACTTGCTCAATAGGATAGACATCGACTGCCGTGCCATTAATGGACAGTGTTTTACCGATAGCCGAGGCAACATCCCCGGTGGAACCGGCCTTGCTGGCGTAGGTTACCAAAATGTTTTGATTCATTTTATTGTCTGTAAATAGGGTCTAAAACCCCTGCCTTTCAGGCAGGCCGTT
>CAZCPP010000332.1:0-4787 GCA_964500655.1 uncultured Anaerolineaceae bacterium
CTTTCATCCAGGACGCAGGTTATAAAGTTTAATCCTTTATGCAAATGTCAGTAAGAGAAAGTTTAGAGAAAAGGAGCAAACAATGAATTCGAATAATATCTCAAAAATGATCTTGATCCCATGTGCTGTCATATTAGCAGCATGTGGTGGTGTCCCCTTAGCAGTTACCCAGCCCATCGTCCAGAATGTGACGGATGAAGTGCCCGTAGTTGAAAATACCGCTCCACAAACGGAGGCAAGCTCTGAGGTGCCTGAAGCGATTTTCTCCCTCCAGGAGAATCTGACCTATCCAATCGTGGATACCGATCAAACTTATTGCTACGACGATTCCTCCAGCATACCTTGTCCGAGTGAAGGAACTTCTTATTACGGACAAGATGCCCAGTACACGGGCAATGCGCCTCGATATCAGGATAATGGGGATGGTACCGTTTCTGATCTGGTTACCGGCCTGATGTGGCAACAGGATCCTGGTGGGAAGATGACTTACGACCAAGCCGTTGCAGGCGCGTCTAATTTCAACCTGGCTGGCTACAGCGATTGGCGGTTGCCGACGATAAAGGAACTCTACTCCCTGGTCCAATTCAGTGGCACGGATGTCAGCTCCTGTATGATGGGCGGATCGTGCACTGGACAGCCGTTTATAGATACAAATTATTTCAACTTTGAGTATGGCAATACTGCCGCTGGTGAGCGCATGATCGATTCGCAGTGGGCTACCAGTACCAAATATGTCAGTACCACCATGAACGGAAATGAAACAATGTTTGGCGTCAATTTCGCTGATGGTCGCATCAAAGGTTATGGTACAGGCCCAATGCGTGGACAGTCGAGCGGCAAGACATTCTTCGTCATCTACGTGCGTGGTAATACCAGCTATGGCATCAACAATTTCACGGATAACAGCAACGGCACGATTACAGATCGTGCCACCGGCCTGACCTGGATGCAGAACGATAGTGGAAATGGTCTGAATTGGGAGGGCGCTTTGAATTACTGTGCGGGCCTGAATTATGCTGGTATCAGCGACTGGCGTCTCCCGAATGCCAAGGAATTGCACAGTATCGTTGATTACACTCGCGCGCCCGATACTACCAGTTCGGCTGCTATCGATCCAATTTTCAATATTTCGACCATCACAAACGAAGGTGGCCAGCTCGATTATCCTGCTTTCTGGAGCAGTACCACGCATGTCAGCTCGAACGGCAGTGGCCGGGCAGGTAACTATATAAACTTTGGCCGATCGTTGGGCTATATGAATGGAACCTGGTTGGACGTGCATGGTGCCGGTGCGCAGCGCTCGGAAGATAAAAGTGGGGATCCTTCACGCTACCCGACCGGGCACGGTCCGCAGGGTGATGCAGTTCGTATATATAACTACGCCCGCTGTGTAACCGGTGGTATCGATAGCGATGTTCAAATTGGCAGCGCTGTGGATGACACGCCTTTTGTGCAGGAACAGGGTCCGGGCGCTGATGGTCAGTCTCAAACCCCGCAACAAGGACAAGGCGGTGGACGCCCACAGATTGATTTCACTGCAGCTGCCACCCAACTGGGTGTCACTGAGCAGGCTTTACGCCAAGCGCTAGGACCACCCCCACCCGATTTTTCAGCCGCGGCTGCCCAACTGGGTGTGACGGAAGAAGCCTTAATCGCAGCGCTTGGAATCCCCGCTGGTGGGCTGCCCAATGGTGGCGGGGGACAACCAGTGCCTCCGTCGAACTAGCCGTAAGAAGAGTATCTCAAAAGAGTGTTGCAAGTCACTGACTTGCAACACTAACATAAAGAAACAACCTCAATAAAAACAAAAGGAGTAAATCATGAACTATAAAAAGAAAGTTTTTACAACATTGATCGTAATCGCAATCGGGTTATCAGCCTGTGCTGGAATACCGGGCGAAATCCTGAGCCTGGCAACGGACAGTAATGCGCCTGTCCAGGAGCAAGGGCAGCCTGACACTGCCCCACAACAGCCCTCCCAAGGACAAGCACCAGATGGACAGGCTCCGCAGAATCAAGGGGGGCAAGCACCCGCTGGACAAGGTCCGCAACAGGGACAGGGTCCGGGCGGTCAAAACGATGGACGTTCGCAGATTGATCTGACTTCTGCTGCCGCTCAACTGGGCGTCACTGAAGAGGAGTTGAAAGCTGCCTTAGGAGAACCCGGGGGTGGCCCGCCTGACTTTGCTGCCGTAGCCGCTCAGTTGGGTGTCAGCGAGGGTGAATTGATCGATGCATTGGGTATCTCTCCAGGTGGTCCATCGGATGGTGGGCATGGGCCTTCGCAAGGCCAACCAGGTGGTAGTCCTTCAAATGGTAATCAAGGACCTCTTCAGGGGCAGCCAGGGGGTGGGAGTGGTCAGGGGGCCGGTGGACAGGGTCCTCCGAGAATTGATCTGACAACCGCTGCGAGCGAACTAGGTTTGACCGAAGAGGCGCTACAAGACGCTCTGGGAGAACCTGGGCAGGGAAAACCTGATCTTGCTGCAGTCGCAGCAAAATTGGGAGTGACAGAAGAAGCATTGATAGATGCCCTCGGCGTCCCGGCCGGCGGTCCGCCTAACAACAATCAACCACCCCAATAATATATTCAATCAAGACTAAGGGAGCAAAATGTTTTTGCTCCCTCAATCAAACCATAATCGGATTTATAACCAGTTTTATAGTTACTTCATTGGCATGTTCGTTACAAGGACAACCAGCTATACCCCCACCCTGACCAGCCTCCCCCACACTGACCGTACAACCCAGGCCGCAAAAAATCCGCCTGCAAATCCCGCTAATATCCCAATCCAGAACCCGGCAAGGACGCCGAAATATCCGCCCGCCAGCCGGCCCACGAAAATTGCTGCACCCATTGTCAATGCCAGGCCGATCAAATCGAGAGTTGTGTCGCGGACCATTTGTCCACGGGTGGTTTCGCCAGCTTGGTAAACAACCCAGTGTCTATGAACGGTGAAGATGATTGCCATACCTATACTTAAACTCAACAGCGTGATGCTCAAAGAGCGCGAGTATGAAGGAAAGAGGAACAGGGAAGCCAGTAATATAAGTAACAGGATCAGTGAAATTGTTCGCCAGGATTTTATGAATATATTTATCACTTTATTTATCGTCCGTCTCGATTGGCCAGCGCCAATATGGATACATACCATGATCGATAATCTTGGTTTCCTCACCGGTTTCGATATTCAATTTGTAAATAGCGTTGTACCAAGGATCACCTCCGGTATCGTAATCTGTTCCTGTCCACTTGTGATAAACCAGCCACTTCCCATCCGGTGACCAGGAGACTTCCGGCGGAAGTTCCCAATAATCCCTTTCAGCATATGTATGATCTCTCCCATCTAACAAGTTTGGGTACAAAACGACCTTTCGCGGTTTTGTATTTTCGATTACATTGGCTATATAAATTCCGTCTTTTCCAGTGAAAGCCAGCGATTGGCTGTCACTGGACCAGGCGGGATAATCTCCTATGCCGATCTCTTGCACTTCACCACTTAATATTTCACGAACAATAATGAAACGATCCTCATTGGCGGTAACTCCTCTTTCAGTATATGCTACATATTCAAAGTTAGGTGATGGAACGACAAAGATTCTCTCTTTTTCCCCATAGATATTTTCAACAACTTCTACTGGAGATTTGTCTGTCCCACAGCTTTCTAAGCTGTAAACCGCCACGCCCTGATCGGTATTAGTAAAGATATTATTCTGATCTGCATTCAAGTATGCCATATGTTGTAGCTGCCAATTTTGGCAAAGAACCGGGTATTCACCGGCTCTCCAAACAGCCAAGTGGGCAGGTCCATATACATTAAAAAAATAATCAATAACCTTTACAATCAGGGTGTGATTGTCCCCCGTTATAACCGGTCTCCACCAATCGCTTTTGTTCCCTCGATGATCTTTTACAACAAATGGGATACTTGTTGCATTCGAGCCATCTGCGTTTTCAAAGCCTACCCCACCAGAAGATAAATATACAATATCGGCAGTTGGAAAAGATTCAGGTGCTCGGGTTTCACCAAAACAGCCCGTTAGCCCAAACGCAAGAAACAAGAAAGCTAAAATCAGCCAAAGAAATTTGTGATTCGGACGAATATAACCCTTTTCCATGATTGCATTCCTTTTTTGTAAATAAGCATTTATCTATGGTGGTGGAGTTTTATCAGGTGTTTATTGTGGAGGTATTGCGCTACCTTTTGAGGCAGGTTGAACTGTTTGAGAAGGTGGTGGCGCTGGTGTAGTCGACTGTGTTGGTGTTTGAGAAGATGTTGGGGTTGGGGTGGCTTTTGGGATTGTAGATTGTGTGCTAGTAGAATCTGGTATGAGTGTTGTCATTGCAAATCGGGGTGGGTATCCAAGAAATTGCCTACCCCACTTGTCCATCAGCTCCGGTGTATGCCATTCTCGATAACTATTATTTATGTCTAGACTTGGATCAAGGATATACCACGTGTCTGAATTTGCATCGTATCCTGCTAAAGTGACAGTGTGTGGGCCTCCTCCTATTAGAGCACGCCAATCACCAAATTGACCGTTTGGTTTAAAAAGATTAACGTCTTGTGAAATATGAATGGAGGTTGGATAACCATTTTGGAGATTAGTGATTAAATCGTCCACAGTATTTCCGGAAGTTATTTCCGCTCTGAAACCAACCCCAAAAGTACTTCTCAATCCATTACCATATTCATTAAGGGCATTTACAGCAAGATGGGGTTGCAACATTCCCAGGGCTTTCTTAAAGTAAGGTATAAGGGTTGAAAAAAGAGACCTTCCTCGGC
>CAZCPP010000333.1:0-4781 GCA_964500655.1 uncultured Anaerolineaceae bacterium
AAGGAATACGGCCAGCCTATCCCGGTGCTTTCGGAACTTACACATCGCGGGAAAGGGCGTCCATGTTCTGTTTGTGGGCTGACCAAACGACACGTGATGAACCGCATCGCACGGGACCTTGGATATGCTGTGCTCGCAACC
Source organism: uncultured Anaerolineaceae bacterium (assembly GCA_964500655.1). Taxonomy (GTDB): domain Bacteria; phylum Chloroflexota; class Anaerolineae; order Anaerolineales; family Villigracilaceae; genus JAABUE01. The sequence continues at coordinate 142 of CAZCPP010000333.1, forward strand.
GGTCATAATCTCGATGACGAGGCTGCCGTTCTATTTGGAAATACTTTAAATTGGTTGGGTGAATACCTACTGCGACAAAGCCCGGTACTTCCAGAGAGTCCTGGGTTAGCGAGGAAAGTCAAGCCCTTGTGTCGTTTCTATGAGCGCGAGATGGCTGCCTTTGCCTTGCTTCGAGGGATTGAATATATTTATGAAGAGTGCCCATTTGCCGTGGGTTCCAAGACAACCTACTACAAAGAACTGCTCAACCAATTGGAAACTGAGCGCCCCGGCGCGAAATTGACCTTCTACCTCAAATTCCTTGAAGCCCGCAAACAGGGACTGTTTACTGAACAGGAAAAGATACGGCCGCCTCTCACGCCCTGCAACAATTGCGGGCAGCCGACATCCGCGCCAGGTCTATGCTCATTTTGCCGTTTGATGGAACGGGCTGCATTAGCATCATCTGATACAACAAAATAGGGAGCAATATGTTATCTATCACTGCAACTGACTCATGGAAAGATGCACATCCCGGGGGAAAGATCGGCCTATTAGAAATTTCGGGCGTGAACAATACAGGACCAACACCTGTTTTAGATCGGGAGAAGCGCTCCATCGAGCAACGCTTGCGAAAAAAATATGCAAATTATTCTCGCAACGATTTCCTGGAATTGCCGGTAATGAGTGCTTATCATCGCTATTATCGCAAGTTTGGATATACCTATCATGTACTATTGCAATTAGAATCGATTGTACACAAAGGCAAATCTTTGCCAAACGTTTCGCCGTTGGTAGATGCCAATTTTACTGCAGAGTTGGATACGCTGATCCTGACGGCAGGGCATGATGTCGCACCTCTACAAGCGCCTGTCCTGATGGATGTTGCTCGGGATGGGGATAAGATCACACAAATGTATGGAAAACAAAAAGATATACCGGTGGGGGATATGCTCATGAAAGACGCCGGGGGTAATGCCTGCTCGATTTTGCGCGGACAGGATAATCGATCACCGATTTCCAAAACCACCACACATGTACTCTATGTTTCCTATACTCCGGACGGGATCACAGAATCGCAAATCAAGCTGCAATTAAAGTTGATAGAAAAACATGTACGCTTGTTTGCACAGGATTGCGTTGTGGAGCAATCATCGGTAATCTGTGCATAATCAAACCCATCGACCTGATCCAGGAGAACGAACGTGCAGGTATCATGGTCACGCACGACCTGCGGATGTGTAAGTACGTGGATCGTGTATTAAAATTGCAAGATGGAAAATTGGTAAAAGTGATTGATGATAAGATGGAGATCGCGAAGTTGGCGAATGGCGAATAATCCTTTGGGTTTTGCTTGATCTATTTCAATTCCGAAGGCAATACCTTTGGAATTATGCTTTTCATTAGCGGAAACGACCTCAGCAACCTAGAGACATCTTTATTCTAGTAATCCCAACTCACGCCCTCGTAAGGCTGCCTGGGTGCGGTCTGTAACCCCCAGCTTGGCTAAAACTTTGCTAACGTAATTTTTAACTGTACCCTCAGCCAAATGCAACTGAGCAGCAATACGCTTGTTACTTAAACCTTGGGCCAGAAACTTCAAGATCTCCCCTTCGCGCTCCGAGAGCGGGTCAGGCAAGCCAGTGTTCACAGACCGGGCGGCGGGCTCCAGGCGGGTAAACTCGGCGATCACCTTGCGGGCGACGGATGGTTCGATCAATGCTCCACCGGCCGCTACCTTTCGAATAGATTCGGCTAATTCGCTCCCCGACACATCTTTGAGCAAATACCCCAAAGCCCCGGCTCGCAGCCCTTCGAAAATATATTCATCGTCGTCGAAAGTTGTCAGAATAATGACGCGCGCTTCAGGCCAGCGCTCGATAAGGCGCCGCGTTGCTTCGACCCCATCCATACCAGGCATGCGGATGTCCATCAGAACCACATTGGGCGCGAGCTCTTCGTAAGCATCTAAACCAGCCTGACCATCCTCCGCTTCAGCAACGACTATTATGTCGCCCTCAAGTTCGAGGATCGTGCGCAGACCGTCACGCATCAAACGTTGATCATCGATCAACAGGATGCGGATCGGCTCAGTCACTGACATTCTCCATGGAGTGGGGTAAGACAAAACACAGTTGTGTGCCGCCACTGGATCGTGCTTCGATCTGTAAACTTCCATCCAGTTGCGATACTCTTTCTCTCAGACCGCGCAAGCCAAAACCCGACGTTTGCCCCTGCTCTGGAAAACCGATACCATCATCGCTGACCGTTAGTGCCACTTGTCCTGATTGAGCTTTCAGTAATATCCAAATATTTTCAGCTTGAGCGTGCCGCTGGACGTTTGTCAGGGCTTCCTGAGCCGCGCGGTAAAGCGTCAGCCGATGAGCATCGGGTAAAGTAATGTTATCTTGGAGAACAGTTAGGTGCACTTTTAGGTTGGTAGCTTCCTCAAAGGAAGAAGTCAAGCGAGCCAAAGCGTGAGGAAGTGAAATATCTGTCTGGAGAGGCTCACGTAACGTGGCTACCGTACGGCGCAACTCTCCCAAAGCTTCACGAACTTGATCTCGGACAGTAGCAATCATCTCGATAGCACGTTCCGGCTCATCCGATATTAAACGTTGAGCACCTTCTAGTTGTACAGCAGCCACAGACAATCGATGTCCCAGCGTGTCATGCATTTCGCGTGCCATACGATTGCGCTCTTCAGAAACAGCCAATTCTTCCACTTGAGCAGCAAAATCCTGCAACTGGTTATGGGCCAACTGCAATTCTTGATAGAGCGCTTGGCTCTCTTTGCGAGCATCATCCGCCACTGCCAACGAGCGAGAGAAGGCCCCGAAAAATAAGTACCCTGCCGCAAAAGGCAATAGTTCAACCAAACCGTTAAACAAATTGCTCGCAAGAATAAAAGCCAGGCCAGTAACCAGAATGAAAATGAATATCCAAATAAACCCTATTCGCTGGGAAAAATGTAACATCACGATAGCGCTGAGCACAAAAAACAGAATTGGAACTGCACTCCACAAAGGGTGAATTGTCATCAATGCGATTACAATGGCTGCCATAATCGCAATATAGATGTGCGAAGTTAAGGAAGATGTTTCCTTATGGATAATGGCAAGTGTAAATACGATAGCAAATAAAACAAATAATGCCAATCCTAGTGTGCGTTGAAAGCCTGAATCAAGAGATAGGATTGTCATCACAGCCACACTGACAATAGCAAAGTACCCAGCAAGGCTGGGTAGACTCACAATAGCTTGACGATACTGCTTTGGCAACATATTCAAATTGTACCCTTTTTGATAATGATAATTACACCCCGGAGGCTTGGGAACCCGCTGGGGTGTGAGCATTAGTTGAAACGGAAGCGCACTACGGCTACACTGAAGAAAACCATTGCGAATCCCAGCAATACACCTGTTTCTGCCCAGATAGCTGACAGCCCCAGGCCACGAACAATCACGTCTTGGTAGCCAGATAAAGCCCAGGCATGAGGCGAAATCATAGACAGGGTTTGCATAAACTCTGGCATTACAAAGGTAGGCACCATCATACCGCCTATCGCAGCTAATGTCAGCGCCAACAACGTGGAAAGCCCACCGATTTGCTCTGGAGTCTTACCAAGAGAAGCCACCAGCAACCCAAGTCCGGTTGCTGCTGCAGCAGTAGCAAGGGTGACAATCACCAAAGCCAGGGGCGCATTTCCCAGATTCATATTGAACACCAGATTTCCGATTGAGAACATAAAAACTACCTGCAGCAAGTTGACCAAATAGTAGGGAAATAATTTGCCAAGTAAAAGCGCACTTTGTGACAAAGGAGCTGCCAACAAGCGCCGGAAAGTACCTTCTTGTTTTTCCCTGAGCAGACTGGTTGCTAAAACCTGCACGATGAAAAATACACCAAATACAGTGTATCCAGGTACGTTTTGTTCCACAGAATCGGGGGACTCGTCAATTTGATAATCGCCGGGTGCAACCTGGACAAAACGTACCCCAAGACTACCAGCCTTATCCAAGCCGCCATCGCTCTCCATTTGCTCGATAAATGTGCCACCAATTTGCCTGACGAACCCCGATTGTGCGTGTGGTACATTCTCGGCTAGCGTGATAAACCCAGACTCAATTTGACTCGGGGCTTGAGCGTAAGCCGCAGTTTGCTGAATGAAACCTTGTACTGTACCCTCAATCGGGCCAAGAAATTGTGAGCTGGTTGCCGGATCAGCAATGAAAGTGACCGTTGCTTCAGCACTATTTGGATTGATCGCTGCTTCAAGGATGCTTTCGGAGAAGTTGGATGGAAAAAACAACGCGACTTGATAATCCCCCACGCTGATAAAATCATCTGCCATTTCTAAAGTTATTAGATCACCATTTATTTCATTGATCAGTTCAATACCATCCAGAGTAGACATCTCATCAATGGCCTTGGTAGCAAGAACGCCATTATCTTGATTGACAATCAATAATTCAATAGGGTTATCGTCACTACCTACACTGAAGACACCCTGTAAAGCTACACTCATCACCAGTATGAACATCACCGGCATGGCGAAAAGTGCTACCATACCTCCTCGATCACGGAATAATATCTTCAGGTCTTTTATTCTGGACTTTGCCCTTTTTAGGGATTGATGGGATGGCATGAACCACCTGTGG
>CAZCPP010000334.1:0-4766 GCA_964500655.1 uncultured Anaerolineaceae bacterium
TTGCGACAACAACTCAAGTCGCCTGCTGTTCAGATGCGTCTTGCGTAAGTCCTATCTAATATCTTAAGGGAGTGAAAAAATGGAAACACTGAAATGCCCTAGTTGTGGAAACAGTGACTTAACCAGTTGGGCTCGGGGGAATAAAAATGCCCCATTGTGATACTGGTTTCACGCTTTCCTAAAAACAAACCGATTTTGTAGATGTGGTTCTCGCCCAGGCTGGTGAAAATAAGATTGAAGTAATCATGGTGCTCAGGGAAGTCCCGATCAAGGAGCCCAGCTTCGAAATCATTGACCTAGCGACCGCAAAGCGTCTGGTAGATGCAACACCCTGCGTGGTAGTCCTTTACGTCAAAGCAGAGGCTGGAGAGCGTGTAAAATCAAAGCTTGAAAGTGCAGGGGCCATGGTGAAGCTAAAAGTTGCTAGATATTGTGTTCGCTCCCTTTTTGGGGGAATATATGTGACAAGTCCCGATAAATAGCGCCTGGACAGGCGCAAACTAATGGACAAACCGGGTAGTATATTTTGATTTAGAGCAGTATGATAAATTTCAGGTAGAGACCATCTTCAAATGTTAAAAATCCGACCTTCATCCATTCAAGGCCTGGGTGCATTCACCACCCAGCGCATCGAGAAAGCCACTCGCATCATCGAGTATCTAGGCGAGCGCATCACGCACGCAGAAGGCGATTGGCGTTATGGGGATGAACAAGGCACTCAAGCCCACGTGCTGTTGTTCATTGTCGACCAGGAAACCGTAATCGATGCCGGGATCGGGGGTAATGATGCAATGTATATCAACCATTCATGTGAACCCAACTGCGAGACTGTCACGGATTCCGGGCGGGTGTATATTGAAGCGCTGCGGACAATTACAGCTGGTGAAGAGTTGACCTACGATTACCAGCTGGAGGGTTCAGAAAATGACGATCCCAAATTGAATGCGCTCTTTACCTGTCAGTGTGGCGCTCAGACCTGTAGGGGAACGATGCTGGTACCATCCTAGCAAGCAAAAAGAAAAAGATATGAAAGAATCCAGACCCTGGTGGTGTGAAACCACCATCTACCAGATTTACCCGCGCTCATTTGCCGATTCTAACGACGACGGTATCGGCGATCTGCCGGGTATCATCTCCAAATTGGATTACGTCAAAGAGTTGGGATTTGAAACCATCTGGCTTTCGCCGCATTACGCCAGTCCACAACGCGACTTCGGTTATGACATTGCCGACTACCGCAACGTCGCCCCTGAATATGGCACCTTGGAAGATACACTGAAACTTATCGAGGGTGTGCATCAGCGGGAGATGAAAATTATCTTCGATATGATCCTGAATCACACTTCCGATCAACACCCCTGGTTTATCGAGTCGCGCTCCAGCCGCGATAATCCAAAACGTGATTGGTACATCTGGCGGGATGGGAAAGGGAAGCGCCCACCAAACAACTGGGCAGCCATTCCAGGCGGTTCGGGTTGGGAATACAACCAGGTCACTGACCAGTAGTATTTTCACAATTTCTTGCCCTTCCAACCAGACCTGAACTTCCGCAATCCGGAAGTGAAAACCGTCATGTTCGACACCATGCGCTTCTGGCTGTACCGCGGCGTAGACGGGTTCCGGCTGGATATTTTCCACGCTATCTTCAAGGATGAGCGTTTTCGGAATAATCCCTTTACATGGCGGTTCATCCCAAACGAGGATTTCGACGCAGGCTACTTTCAGAAGCTTAACTACACGCTCAATCGCCCCGAGACATTCGAGTTAGCCAGGGAGGTGCGCGCTTTGATCGACAAATACAGGCCCTCACGCTTCGTGGTAGGCGAAGTCCTTGGAAAAGACGTGGTAAAAAAATACTTGGGCGAGAACCACGACGGGCAGAATTTGATCCTACTATTTGACCTGGTCGGCTTGAATCGGGTCAGGGCCGGGGATATCAAAGCCATAATCCGCGCATACGAAGATGAGTATCCCCATCCTTACGTACCGACCTACACGCTCGGTAACCATGACCGCCGTCGTTATATTAGCCGCATCGGTGGGGATGCGGAGCTAGCTCGGTTGTTGGCTTTTATTCTGTATACTGCTCGCGGTGTGCCAATGAGTTACTATGGTGACGAGCTGGGCATCCCCGATGGAGACTTCCCGCACACGAGCGCCAAAGACAGCGTGGCCCGCGCATATTGGTGGCTGCCGAAGGGGATCGCTCGCATGCTGAACCTGTACATCAACCGAGACGGATGCAGAACGCCGATGCAATGGAACCACTCGACGAATACCGGATTTTCAGGAGAGCGGGTGCAACCCTGGCTGCCGGTGCACCTCGGCTACCGTACTTGCAACGTCGCCACTCAGCGTGCTGACGAATTTTCGATTCTGAACACGCACAGTAAACTGCTTCAACTCCGCAAGGGTATGGCTTGTCTACGACGTGGTTCGCTCGAACTTCTTCCGGACGGGGCGCTACCAGCCGATGTAGTAGGCTATGATAGAGTGATGAAAGGCGAGAAGGTTCGCGTGCTGCTAAACTTCTCTCGCTTAGTACAAGTGGTGGAGCTGGATTGCGAACCAGGTCAAGCGTTAGTTCGTAGCGACGATGCCTGTTCGCTCAACGGGAAGCAGGTGTCTTTGAGTCCACGCGGCGGAATCCTGCTAGGTAGCCAATAATGCAATAACCTGGCAAATCAAAATTCTTGGAAGGGAATTTAAGGAAATCATATGCAAGGAAAATATCAAATCCAGTATGTTGAAAAACCTGAAGAATCTGCCTGGGGGATAATCGGAGGCGGGGTAAGTGCATTCAATCTCCAGCAAGCCGGCGATCAAGACTTTTCCCGCATTTGTTTCGGGATTAATGGGCCTGACGAGGAAATTGTAGGTGGCGTGCTAGGAGAAGTATATTGGGATTGGTTACACTTGGATCTACTATGGGTTAAAGAAGAACTGCGTGGTCACGGCTATGGGAATAATTTGTTGAAGCAGAATGAAGACGAAGCACGGAAACGCGGTGCCAGGTATGTATACTTGGACACTTTCAGTTTCCAGGCGCCAGACTTCTACAAAAAACATGGCTATCAGATGTTTGGAGAACTGCAGGACTTTCCCCCCGGTCATCAACGCCACTATCTGAAGAAACAGCTTTAGAGCGTTGGGAGAGTGATAAAAAACTGTCAAGAGTGGGCTAATAAAAAGCCGCCTCCTGTGGTTACTTCGCTCGTCGCCCATTTCGCTATGCTACAGGGGTTTATTCCAGAACCGTTAGCTGGCAGACATGACATTTACGCAACTTGGCTGCTATACTGTAATCGTAAGATTTCATCAATCTCAGATCTAGTCTCAAAGGAGACAGAGCATGACTACCGAAGAAATGTCTACAACAAAGAGAACGCGTCTTCACTGGATGGACAACCTAAGAACCATCACCATCTTATTAGTGGTTCTGTACCACGTTGGAGGGGTTTATGAATCTGCCGGTTTGTGGGGTTGGTTCTGGATTATAGATGATCCCGACACCATAACCTGGGTTGGCATCGTGGGGATCATGTTCGATATTATGGTGATGCCGACCATGTTCTTTATTTCAGGCTATTTGACCCCAGCGTCCTTGAAAAGCAAGACTAGCTGGAAATTCATCAAGGGGAAATTCAAACGTTTAATAGTCCCCTGGGTGATCGCAGTCTTTACGTTGATCCCACTCTACAAAGTCATTTTCCTCTACTCTCGTAATCTACCGCAAGAACATTGGAGCACCTACTTTCACATCACCAACCCGAACAGCCAAAACTGGCTATGGTTTCTGCCTGTGTTGTTTACCTTCGATGTGCTCTTCTTGGCTTTGTCTAAAACAAAGATCAGCATTCCAAACATTTCCCTCAAGGGCGCTGTTTTGGGCACCTTCATCATCGGATTTGTTTATAGCTTTTACATAGGCGGTCTGCTCGGTTTTCGGAGTTGGACACTGACCCCATTGATAGATTTCGAAAACGAAAGACTGCTGTTGTACTTTATGGCTTTCTTGCTGGGGGCACTATGTTTTCAGCAGAATGTATTTGCGGAAAAACCCCAAAGCAAAACACTGTACACTGTCGCAAATTCGATTGCGTGGCTTCCGATCACCGTACACATCTTTGCAAGGCTGTTCCCCTTCTTTTACCCCGAAGGTTTTTCGATTACTCCACTGTATAAGCTGATTTGGTGGCTTAGTTTTGACCTATCATTACTCTGTTTGATGTACCTGATGATTGAAAGCTTCTGGCGCTATTTGGATATAACTGGAAGAATCTGGGGTGAATTGAATCGAAATTCTTACGGAGTTTACATCATCCATGTGATCATCATAGGAATTTTTGGTACGCTACTGTTGAACCTGAACCTGCCGGCTGTAGTGAAATATCTAATTTTGATCGTGACAACATATGTAGGAAGCAATTTAATTGTCTCGGGTAATCGTTCCTTGATTCAGCTCCTGAAATTATGAAAATTACGGTATTGGTTGAAGATTCTCAAGCACCCCCCGGAATGGATTTACTGAATGAACATGGCTTATCCTTTCATATTTCATTTCAAGGTAACAACATCCTGTTTGATACGGGTATCACGGACGCATTTTCAAAGAATTCTAATGTGCTTGGAATTGATTTAGCCTCTGTTCACACTGCAGTAATTTCCCACCATCACTACGATCATGGTGGCGGTATATATCAATTCCTCGATGTAAGTAAACTACTATCGACTGGAAGTCGATAGCTTTGTATGTCGAATGAAAT
>CAZCPP010000335.1:0-4760 GCA_964500655.1 uncultured Anaerolineaceae bacterium
CATACACCTATCTTAATCGCTTTCAATCGAAAATGCGTAACTACAGTTATTAAATAATTGCCAATAATTATTAAGCTCGGCTTCACCTGCACGGATTCCAAGACGAACGATCACCATTAACCCCATCAAAATACTCATCCATACACCAATCACGGAATAGTCTCCACGCAGACGCCAATCTGTAAACACATACCAGAAAAGGACCAATACCAATGCCACTGGGAGCACCTTCTGAAATTGTGCGCTCAGGCCAGTATCTGTTTGCCGAATTGTTATTGATGGCTTGCCTTGCTCTGCTTTCTCAAATACTGCCCCCATACCAATTAATAAAACGCCTGTCATCCATCCCAGACTGACAAAACTTCCAATTTGAATAGGTGCGATGGGCACTAAAGAGCTATATATGTAATGAGAGAATGCGAAAGTCATCAATCCTACCCCTAAAAATAATGCTGTTATGCGCGGCATCAGACTGGATAATGAAATGCTAAATAGAAGGGTAAGTAAAATCATATCCGCGATTGGATAACTGGTTATAACAATCCATTCAAATTTCGCTTGCAGTGTATTTACATACGGTCGAACTAATATCAACCAGCCAAGAATTGCAATAGCACCGGATGAGATAACAGCATCAAGAATAAAACGAAATCGTGTTGGTAAATAGCGACTCTCAGAAGGATAACGAAGTAAGCCGTAGGCAGCAAGTGCATAGGCAACCAAGTTAATTACATCTGGGGTGAATAGTAAAAAGGACGCAATATTGCCAAGCAAGAGGTAAAAGGTTCTGACTAAATCTGCTATTGCCCAGGTAACCAAAGCGAGAGCAAGCATAAACCAAGCAGGTCGTACAGTCGAAGGTAGCGCAGGTAATGATATGAATATTAATAACGCTGCTGATGTGGATGAAGCCAAAACAGCCAGGTTTTCTACAAAAGCCCTGGCTGCTGCTTCTGAAGGCAGAACGATCAAGAGCAGCGCAAATAGAAGCACAAAAAGCAGGGATTCAATCAGTATCCCGCGGCGATCTACCTGGAGCGACCGGACCCGGTTTAACAGGGTTTGCATGGATTAACCTCTACGCGATTATAACAACATATCCCCCACTGCAAAGTAGCACGCTAATATCCCTTAAAAAAACATACTGGCCACGGGAAAAACGTGGCCAGTATGTTCGAGTGCAACCACTATTGATCTAATCTAAAGGTAGGAGTTAAGGATGGATAAGGGGTGGCCGTAGACTCAGATGTAGCAGATGGAATATTTGTTGGTGGCGGAACAACCGTTGTTGGTATAGGCGTTGCTGGTTGCGTTGGATCTGGCCCAGGGACTACCACCGTATCAAATATTGGACATTGACCACCACTGCCGTCATCGAAGTACAGGATTGGTGTGAATGATCCCCAGATATCCTTATTCGAGCTATGAAAATCAAAGTCCATACTCCATAGCGCAGAACTGCCAGCATTGATAGAAAGTGTAGAGCTTGGGGCTATATTGGATGTGTTCGGAGTGTCGTCGTTCCCACCCCAATAGTTTGTACCACCCCATCTGAAATAATCCACATACATATCAGACCAGTTTTTATCCCAATTAAAGGATGAATTAAGTAGGACGATGGCAACGGGATTATTGTTGGTAACGTTCAATCTTATATCATCGCCCGAGCGACTGGCCGAGGCTGATATCAAATCACAATCTATGGGGACAACTTCAGTTGCAGTGGGTGCAGTGGTTGGGGTAGCAGTGTTTGTCGGGATTGCAGTTGCTGTAGGTGTCGCCACATCAAGGGATGAATTCACTACACAGTCACCCCAGTTGGCGTAAGTAAATGTAAGCTGGGCAGAGAAACTTCCAGCTGGTGGTTGAGGGCCATTATCAAAATCTGCTACCCACCGACTCGCTGAGTTGCCAGGGATTTCTGGGCCAGTCCCGGTCCAATTAACAGACCCGGAGTATATGTCTACGTCTGGTGGGTTGTAGTACGTCCAGCCCATCCAATTGAGGTTAAAATACATTGGAGGGGAATAGGGGGAAGTAAAATCGAAGACACTACCAGTTAGAGTAGCTTCATCCAAATTGTCATTTTGAACGCCTACTTCATAATTATCGTATATTGTCCGAGTCCAATGGGAATAAATGTTGCTACAGTTAGGTGTAGGCGTTGCTGTAGGAGTACTGGTTAATGTCGGGGTCGGTGTAGCAGGGAATTGCAGAACAAAGGTCTTCGAGGCTTCAATGGTTGCCCCGTCATCTGAAGCGGTGGCCTCAGCGTGAATCGTATATGTACCGCCAGGCAAGGTGGTATGATCGATCTGGTTATCCATAGTGGGGCAAGGGGTATTTCCTACAAAAGCGCAGTAAGCTACAACACCCTCAGTCGTTCCTGGAATAAATGCTGGTCCAGTAAACCAGAATCGGATATTTTGGATCCCATCGCCATTGGATGTGCCGTGCTCAGGATCCCATGCCTCGGCTTCAAAGCGTGTTTGTTCAACTGATGTGATAACTTCACCACTGTTTACAGGGACAACTATCTCTATATGGAGTGGCATAGCGGTAGGCGGGATAGGCGTGGGTGAAGGGGTTAACGTGGGCAAACTCAGCGTCGCGGGCAGAGCGATCAAGCGTGGAGCACGGTAAGCTTCTACGATGCCCTCGCGGAATGCAAAAAGGTGGGTCATCGGCCAAACTTGATTGAAAAATGGCGTGATATAAGGATGGTTAAAGTCCACTGACACAATCACACGGTCGTTAGGACCGCCAGCATGTTCTTCAAAAGAACCAGCTCGCTGACAATCGCTATAGTCTGGGGTAGAGGGAGGGAAAAACGTGTAATCTGCTATAGTATCACCATCAATATCGGCGTTCGAGCAAATGATAATGTTCATGTGCCCGATTTTATCCTGAGCCGCACCGGGTGTAAGGAATAAGGCCACTTTTTGCCGTTCGGCAAATTCCTTGATAGATAACAGCCGAGCGTATTCCTGTTCTTCTTCAGCTTTATCCCCCTCGCAAGCCACAGTTCCGGCATCATCCGAATCCCACGTACAGAAAGTAGGGTCATATTGCCCCGTGACCGCGTATCGAACCGTTTGACGGGCGATGTTCTCCACCGTCAACCAGGCCTGGAACAATGCCGCCAGATCGATGATCCCAAATAGCAGCATCAGCAGGATAGGTAATGCCAGCGCAAACTCGAGCAGCGCCTGGGAAGGGCTGGCGGATTTGAATCGATTATTGTGGTTTTTTCGAAAGTGAAATCTGAACGGTTTCATATTATATCCTTACTGTGTCAGGCGTGTGGCCAGGTTGCCGGCAATTTCTAAGAAAATAGCCTGTAATTCGGCGCCGGTAGGGGCATGATAATACAACCCATCCCCATATTTTGCGGCGTAACGCAACATTTGCTCACCAGCACCAAAACAATCGTCAAGATCTTCGGTAGTACATTTTACATTGAGGTCGGCTTTTAATACTCTAGGCTTTGCCCCTTTTACCTGAGGGCCCAGGCCAATTGAAAATATAAGTGCCTGCTGGTCATCAGCGATATAATCAACCATATCACGAGCGAAGTCGTCAGCATCATAATAATCTGTTAAGGGTGTATTATACGTGCCACCCGGCAAGCCTGCGCTTGCGCAATCGTCATCATCAAGAAAGCAGTTACCACGGATTAAACAAGAAGTGGCATCAGCCGCTGTGCAGTGACGCGAGTTTATTACTTCATCACGACAATAGGGCACATAATTCGCAAGAGCAAGTGGGCAGAATGTTTTTGGACCATTAGCAGCGCCATCGGTAAGTAAGATGACCACCCAGAGCGATTCCTTCCTGAAGGTGGCGGGGTCTACAAATTCTTGGCCAGCCAGGGCCAAACCACTTGCAATACTGGTATTTCCACACGTGTCCCAAATACCGGTTGATTCGCCAATCGGGCATTTCATTTCGTAATAATCAATCACACCATCAGTACCAATCGTACCGTCTATCGCATGAAAGTCAACGATATCCTCATCATAGGTGACATTATTACAATTTCCAAATTCCCATTCGAGACCACCGTGAGGCTCCGGAACACATGTGGTCGGAGCCGCCGGGTCGTCGACACAGTCACAATAGCGCTCATACTCACGGCAGGGCCCCTCAATGGGAGTGAAATAATGGGGCCCTGTACATTCAACCCCTTCAAATACCTCCAAAGCACTAATGGCGTTTGATATATCACCATAATCGTCAGAAAAACCCTCAACGCCTCCTATGGTTTCGACTTGCCCGCCAACATCAAAGGTAACAAGAGACACGCGGTCATAGGGAAAGTATAACTCATCCACAAAGGCCTGAGCAGCATCTTTTACTTCTCTAAACGGGAGGCAATTGTTTCCGGGATTACACTGACTGGGATCGAACATCGGGTTGGTGTTCAGTAAATCCCAGGTCATCGAATCGGATGAGTCGATCACAAATATCACATCCATCGAAGCGGCTTCTGATATAGTTTTGGCGTTGATAGTTACGTGGTGAATGCCAACGACCGGCAAAAAGGCCAGATCTACAACAGCAGAAGCATGTACACGTACCTGCTTGCGAGGATTATCATCAAAATCATCACACAATATCGGGTCGCCATCTGGAGGATCTGCAATCCGGGTTGAATCGCAGGTTTCCACGATAGCAGTGGAATCGTTGAAGCCATTCAAAACCAGGAACTCTTTGGCAGCAGATGTCAAGTCTGCTATATCATAGCCTTCCCTGTATTG
>CAZCPP010000336.1:0-4756 GCA_964500655.1 uncultured Anaerolineaceae bacterium
CGAATTTCATTCGACATACAAAGCTATCGACTTCCAGTCGATAGTAGTTTACTTGCATGAATAGCAATAAATGGAGCACCATTTCTTAGGAGAGAAATTGTATGAAACCCAAGATAATTGGAATTATCGCATCAGTTGCTATCGTAACTGACCTTTTATGGATATTTTTAATGGTTTCAATGGAAGGGGATGCGCCTGTATTCAATTCCATAACAGAACGAATCGGTTTTGTTGAATCTAAAGCGATGCTATATAGAATTTCCTACATTAATGCTGCCTTCCTGACAATTGTCGGAACAGTATTCATGACGTCGTTATATCTTCACGCTAAGAAAAAGAGTGAGTTTTGGGCTACAGTGGCATTTGTGTTTGTCCCGATTTATGGTTCCCTGAACCTGTTTGCCTATCTTTCTCAGGTCATTGTTGTGCCCCCGCTGCTAGACTTTTATCACATTTTGGAATCAAAAGAGATAGCTGCCACGCTATTAGCCATTACGCTTCACAACTGGCCCGGATCAATCATTGAATCGCTAAATGGTCTTGCGTACGCCGTGCTTAGCATTCCCTCCATCATCTATCCAATTTTAGTCATGAGAAAGCCGAAAATATTGGCCCTTGGTGGTGTAATGTTGATATTGAGCGGAATATTAGCCATGATTGCTTTTACAGGCACACTATTCTTCACTAGGTACTTTACCTCGATCTCGGTGGTAGGTGGCATACTCGCAACGTTGGCAGATTTTCCGATTGCGTATCATTTCCTTTTTGAAAAGACACCAGTTCAATAAATATTTCCATTATTATGACCCTGAGAGGGTTTCATAGATCCTGCGCAAACCTTCATTAACATACTCCTCGGATAAGCCATAACTAATACGTAAATAGTGATCCATTCCAAAATGATCACCTGGTACAACATAAGTCTGTTGTTCACTGATTAAGCGGTTGACTAACTCGCTGGAATTGATTCCGATATTGTAATGAACGAAACCAATTGCAGCCGCCTGAGGAGGTACCACACTCAATATGTCGCTATGCTCGTTACACCAGCGCTGCAAGGTGGCGAACCCATTACGAGCATATTTGCGAGTTCGAGTGATAATGCGGTCGCGCACATCTGGTGAGAGTGCATAAGCGGCCAATTTGTTCCCCAGCATTGTTGCACAGATGGTGACATAGTCCTGACGGGACCAGATCTCCTCTGCCATTTCAGGCGTTGAAACCACCCAACCTGTCCTCAATCCAGGTAAGGCATAAGCCTTTGACATGCTACCGATAGCAAAAACCTTATCGTATTGTCCCCATAGCGAGGGGGTAACTTCGTCTGTAGTATGTTCTGCGCCCGCATATACTTCATCTGACAAGATCCACGCCCCGATTTCTGAAGCTGCCTGAATAACTACTTCTCGTTCTACTGCGGTCATAATATGTCCGGTAGGATTGTTAGGGTTGCATACAGCAATCAGTTTGGTCTGATCTGATACGGTTGCCTTGAATTCATCAATATCAAAACACCAGTCCAATTCATGCTTCAGTGAAAAAGTTTTTACCTTCAAATCCAGGTTTTTTGCCGTTCCCCAAACTTGCATGTAATTGGGTAGCATTACGACGATCTCGTCGCCAGGGTCCAAAGCAGTCAAAAGCGTTGTGAAGTTACCTTGTGCGGCACCGGTCGTTACACAAACATGATCATCGCTTGCCCCAGGATAGAGTGCTGCAATTCGTTGGCGTAAATCGGTACTACCGTTGGTTGGAGGGTAATTCAACTCGACGTCAAGGAACTCTGCGATCAAATCTGGATCATCTTCAAACAAGGCGCGGGTTGTCATGGGGTGAACGCCACTCTCTGAGAGGTTGTATTCAACCTGATGCTCCCAAATACCCATTTCTCGTTCAAGCATAAAAGGGAAAAAATTCTTGTTCATCTTTGTTTCTCCTCGTATAGTTTTCTAGTTATTCACCGATCATCAAACCAAATCCTTGCTCGCTGGCACTGGCAAATGCCAATCGAGCAATTTGTGTATCTTGAACACCAACCCCTGTTAGATCGCAAACCGTTATTTCATCCTTGGACTGGCGACCGGGTTTCAATTCTGCAATAATTTCACCGATTTCATCAACCACACTATCATTTGCAAGTACTTTTCCTTCTAAAGCGTGATGAAGCTCCCCTAGGCGAAAGACCTGGGATTTTTTATCACACACAATTCTATTTACACGAGCAAAGACATCAGTGAATAATTCTTGTTTGTCTTCAGCATCGGAACCCATACTGGTGATATGCAACCCGGGATGTAACCATTCGGCCCGTAAATAGGGTTCGCGGACTGGTGTGGTCGTTACGACAACATCACTTTTACGCACAACCATTTCTGCACTATCGGCTTTATATACATCAATATTTAACTCTTGCGCCATCTCTGCCACATATTCGTCAACTTCTTCAGGAATAATGCCGTAGACCAGCAAGCTCGAAAAATCACGCACAAGCTTCAACGCCCGAATTTGAAAACGCGCCTGCATGCCTGAACCAATCACCCCAGCGACTTCGATTTTCGGTGTGGCCAGATATTTGGCTGCAATTGCCCCGGCAAGGCCAGTGCGCACATCGGTCAGATATCCGTTATCTAACAAGATCGCTTTGGGATTGCCAGTTTTTGCGCTAACCAAAACCATCATGCCACTTCCAGTTGGCAGGCCTAAAGCGCGATTATTGATAAACCCTGCCGCGATCTTGATCGCAAAACTATCCAGCCCATGAATATAGGCAGTTTTGACATCCACCTCGCCATGATGATCTGGCACTTCAATACGCATGATGGGAGGCAAGGTTACCTTATCTTTTGCCAATGCTGAAAACCCTTCAGCGATAACTTCGAGCGCTTCTAAGTCCATTGGAACGCAGGCTCTAATTTCTTTTTCGTTCAGTATACAAATCTGATTTTGCATATTTACTAGCTCCATTTCAGTTACATCTTTGCCTTGTGCTCAGAATCCATTAGTTCCTTTAAAACAGGTAGGGCTACATTTGCGCCACTGACCACAACCACGAGATTTTGCCCGATATTTCGCACTTTTTTCGATAGAATAGCCGAAATGCCGACAGCTGCGCCCCCTTCGATAAGCATATTGTGTTCACGTAAGCAATACAACATCCCAGTAGCAATTTCATCTTCAGAAACCAGAACGGTCTCATCGACATACTTTTGTACCATCGAGAACGTATACTTATTGTCTTTGTTCAAACCACCCACAAGCGCATCTGCTAAACTCGGTTTTTCGATCACATCTACCAGTTGGCCAGCCTTGAGACTGTCCACCATGGCTGGACCCCGTTCCATGGAAACGCCAACAACGTTCAAGGTTGGTGAAGCCTGTTTGAGGGCGAATGCGATGCCGGATATTAATCCACCTCCTGAGAGGGGGATGATGGCTGTATCAATTTCAGGAAAATCTTCCAAGAGTTCAAGCCCGATCGTACCCTGTCCAGCGATAATATCCAGATCGTCGAATGGGTGCACCATGGTCAGTCCACGATCAATTTTCAGCTGATCGGCAAACTTCATGCTCTCATCTGCATCTTCCCCTTTTACAACTAATTCGGCACCCAAGGCTCGAATCGCTTCCTGTTTATTTTGAGGCACAGTTTTCGAGATGCAAATTGTGGCCCGAATGCCTAGCTTCTGAGCTACAAAAGAAACTGCTTTGCCGTGGTTGCCGCTGGAAACGGTGATCACTCCGCGAGAACGCTCTTCAGGGGATAGACCGAGAATCTTATTTGTTGCTCCACGCAGTTTAAAAGCTCCTGTGATTTGCAAATTCTCTAACTTCAAACAAACTGTTGAACCATTAGATGAGAGTTTTTTATCTTCTAAGATGGGTGTTTTTATTGCTATTGGGGCGATGCGCTTTCTTGCGAGATAAATATCTCTCAGTGAGAAATTTGTCTTGGCCATATGTTTTGCTTTCTTTAGTAGGTTTTCTTTTTTATTGTCGCCCTGTAATTGTATATACTGGCCCTGGAAACATTTAGTATCTCTGCCAGTCGTTGAGCAGCACCCCTTAATTTGAAAAGGCCTCGCTTCTCTGCAACACCTATTAGGCGAAGCTTGTCGTTTTGCCGCATTGTATCAATGCTTGGGATACCTTCCTGGCGCAGAAATGTAGAAACAGATAGGTTTATTAGATCATCCAAATCTTTTGCTAAAGTATCTTGGACAATTAGATTTGGAACTTCTCTAGATGGTAAAGTCAGCCGTTCTAGAAGTGAATAGGCCTGATTGAGTTCTTGATAATCTATATTGATACAGATTGCTCCAATTGGATTACCAATATCATCTCTTATCCATATTGTCGATGACTGAAATTCTTGATCACCAATTTCAATACGGTAATTTAACTGATCGGGGGTTTCAGTATTGAGTTCGTTTGAAATAAAGTAAAGATCAGGTATTGGCGCACCTGGAGCTCGACCTGAAATATTCCCTGCCACTGTTACAGCGGAATACTCTAGATTACTGAAGTCGTGAATTACTACTTCACAATGCGATCCAACGACTGCTACAATACCTTCAGCTAAGCGCTCTAGTAAGTCCAATGACCCGAGGTTTGTTAGGCTTGACATTTGGCTCCGACGAGCTGAGTTAGACATTATGTCTAAGCAGGCGCGTTTTATTTACTTGATACAAAGCTAATAATAGCATTATTGTCTGTAAATAGGGTCTAAAACCCCTGCCTTTCAGGCAGGCCGTTTTCA
>CAZCPP010000337.1:0-4756 GCA_964500655.1 uncultured Anaerolineaceae bacterium
AAGTTTTCTTTTACTTTCAACCTTCATCTCTCAATGGTAATGTACGGTAGAAAAACTCTGGTTTGAAATTAACAAATATATGCCTTCAAAGCGATGACTCTCACTCTTCAATCCCTATAATTCGCTTCAGAAAAGCATCTACTATGGTGGGGTCGAAATGGGCGCCAGATTGCTCGCGAATATAATTGAGCGCTTCATCACCTGTCCATGCTTTGCGGTAAGGCCGATCTGAACACAGAGCATCCCACACATCAATCACGGCAAAAATTCTAGCAGCTATGGGTATTTGCTCACCCTTTAAAGCACGTGGATATCCACTACCATCCCACTTCTCGTGATGGCTGTAAGGGATATCTAATGCGGGACGCAAATAATTAATTCGAGATAGCCAATTGTAAGCATACTCAGGGTGTTTTCGCATGATCACCCATTCCTCTTCACTAAGCGGACCAGGCTTGAGAAGGATCTCATCTGGAATACCCATTTTGCCAACATCATGCAACAGCGCACCCCGGCGAATATGCACAAAGTTAGACTTTCTCAGCCCCATAAAAATTGCCAACTTCACTGTCAGCTCAGTAACGCGTCGCGTGTGTCCTTCGGTTTCTTCGTCTCTTAGCTCAAGGGCATTGGCCCAACCTTCCAAGGTGTTGTCATAAGCCAAGGATAGCTCAGCGTTTGATTGTTGCAAATTTTGAAACAATTCAGCATTGTCGATAGCAATAGCTGCCTGGTCTGCTATTGCGTTTATAAAATCCAACCATTCCTGATCAGGGTTCAACGGTGTGCGGTTAAAAACTTCTAATACCCCTTTGATCTGACCTTTTGCAATGAGTGGGAATCCTATGTAACTGACAAATCCTTCATCATAGAAATCCGGGGATTGTTTCAGTTCACGGGTTTCGCGTTTCAAATCTGGGATGTTGATTGTCCGCCGTTCCAATGCAACACGTCCCGCATGTCCTTCACCAACTCTGAGGCTGGTATAGCGTAGCGCCTGGGTTCTAAAGCCTCGATTGCGCGCAAATTTTAATGAGTGTTCTTCGGGGTCATGCAATAATAAACTGGCGGCATCAACTTTTAATTTATCAGTTACTTGCTGTAAAAGTACATCGATAGTGACAGATAAGTCGAAGCTGGTCGCAATCGCTATATCAACCGTTCGTAATGAAGCCAGGCGTTCCAGGTTTCTGGAGGTATGCTCGAACAATCTAACGTTGTGCAAAGTGACGGAAGCCAGTTTAGCCAGCAATTCATAGGTGGTTTTTTCAGCTTCCGATAGTGATCGTGGTAGTAAGCTACTCAAAGTAATAAAGCCAATCACAGTATCTTCATTCAGGATCGGAAAAGCATAGAAAGCATTGATATTTGGATGCACCAGAATTGAACGGAATGTGGGTGCATCACGATCAATATCTGAGATGATGATCGGTTCTCCGGTCTCGATCGCATTTTTAATTATGGGTATTTGTAGTGGCACCCGCAAGCCCCGGGATGTTTTATCGGGTAGACCTGTCTGGGCTACGAGACGAGCTTCCCCCGCATGAATATCCAGCAGCATTACAGAGCAGGTTGGGCTGTTCGCGAGTGTAGCCCCTCTTGTCACCAGTGTATGCAGCACTTTTTGTTCACTGTGTAAAGTTGCCAACTCGTTGGTAAGGTCTTGCAAGGCATTCAACCGCGTTGCCCGTCTTTGCTCGGCTTCAAATAACCTGGCGCGTTCCAGCGCCATAGCAACCTGCTTTGCAAAGACCATCATCAGGCGTTCATTATCACTATTAAAGGCGTTAGCAGTGGCACTTTGCACATCAATCACACCAATCACCTTTTCGCTAACTATAAGAGGAATAACAAGCTCTGAACGCGCCGCTTCCCAGTTAGGTACATATTCTTTTCTCGTTAATACATCCCCCTCATTAATCAATTGTCCTCTACGAATAGCCTCAGGTGCCAATCCCTTGCCATCAAGATCCAGTGTCTTGCTAGCCACCTGAGCACTATAGGGCCCAGCAACCGCAATGCGATGCAATTCGGGAAAATGCTCTTCCACAAGCAACAAACTACAATTGCTTTGTTCAAATTCATTCAGAATGGTCTCAACAATGATCTGTGACAAGCTGTGAAGATCGAGGGTGCTACTAAGGATCAGGGAATCGGAAGCATGATACAAGCGATCCAACTCATCGTTGCGATCGCGCAATGCCCTTTCAGCTCGTTTGATGGCTGTTATGTCGGTGAGGGTACCCTCAAAATACAGGATGTTTCCATTTTCATCACGAACAGCACTGGAATTATCCAGGCCAATGATCTCTCGACCATCTTTACATTTTAAACGCAGTTCTGTATTATGCAGTTCATCGCTTTTACTAAGATCACTTATCCATTTCTTGCGGTCCGCCTTATTTACGTAGGAGTCGGTTACTTTGGTGTTTAGCAATTCATCCTCAGATTTGCAACCAAACAACTCCACCAATGCCGGGTTTGCCTCTATGAACTTACCATCGGGGGTAGTGCGATAGACACCAGTTGGGACGTTCTCGAACAGTGTACGATATTTTTCTTCAGACTCTTTTACTTGCTTTTCTGCCCGCCTCCATGCGGTGATATCCGTTATTGTGCCCTCAAAATGCAAAAACTTGCCCTGCTTACCATAAACAGCGTGGGAGGTATCCAATACAATGATTTCACGGCCATCTTTACAAATTTGAGTAGTTTCTACATTCTTTATTTCCCCTTGCTCAAGGGTATCTTTTACAAGACCATCTCTAATCTTGGGATTAGCATAATTTGCGTAAACATCAGTTGTCATTATGTCTTCAATAGAATCATACCCAAGAATGTCTACAAGAGCCTGGTTAACGGCCAGGTGTTTTCCTTCACGCGTCGTACGATAAACACCTACGGGCATATCCTCAAAAAGAGTACGGTATTTCTCTTCGCTCTCCAGTAACGCCCGCTCAGCTATCTTCCGGTTGGTGATATCGCGAGCTACGCCAAACATACCAATCAGATTTCCAGAAGAATCCAATTGTGGAGATACTCGGTCCTCAAGCCATCGATACTGCCCCGCAACTTTATGTCTTAGTCTGAATTCTCGTGTGACATTCTCTTTGTCCGCGAGCAATTTCTCGGTTTGTGCCTGCACTTGTGCAAGATCATCAGGGTGAATAAGCTTGAACCACAAGGATGCCTCGTTCAAGAACTCTTCTGGTGTATATCCAGAAATGGTTTGACTTTGTTTGCTAACAAAATCTAATTTGGATGTCAATAAATTTTCTCTGTCGATCGTCACTTGATAGATGAGTTCGTCAACATTATCAAGAACAAGACGGTGCTTTTCTTCGCTTTCACTCAAGTTTTCCAAGAGTTTCGCGTTTTCTGTTGCAACAGCGGCATGGTTGGCAAAGATATTTAGCAGGTCCATGTCGGCTTGTGTAAAGGGATTATTTTTTCCATTACGCAATACATGGATCACGCCGGTTACTTGACTATGCCAGAGCATCGGCACGCAAACAACCGCGCGGAAGGGTTGCTCTTTTTCATAAACTTTCGCTCTATTTGGCCAAGTGCGATAATCATCAATTAGCAAAGGTTCACCAGTTTTGGCGACCACACCAGCAGCACCTTCACCATATTTAAGCACAATTCCGGTATAGTCACGCTTTGTCTTGAAACTAACTACATTTCGCGCTTCTTGCAATTCCGGATCGCATAAATACAGGCCACCTCCATCTGCGTTCAAAAGATGCGCCGCGCGTTCGACTATGGTTTGCAACAAATCAGGCAATTTATGTGGTGAAGTAATATCAAGAACGATTTGTTGGAGCGTATCCATCTCTTCTGCTTGATGAAGCACTGTTTTCTCCACCCGTTTACGCTTGGTGATATCCTCTACAGTTCCTTCGTAATACGCAATTTTTCCGGCCGCATCCCGGACGACTATAGCGCTTTCGCGAATAAAAATCGTGCTGCCATCCTTTTTTGTCCAGGCTGCTTCCAAGCCCTGCACCGCACCGTCTTTCTCGATAAGATCCCGAAATTCATTGCGCGGATATTCGGGTTCGAAACCACTCTGCTCCAGGTTTCGTTGTGCCAATTCCTCAAAACTATCATATCCAAGCATCTGAATAATCGCCGGGTTGGCCAACAGAATCCGACCATCAGTGGAAGTGCGATAGATGCCTATTGTGGTGTTCTCGAAGATGCCACGGAAGCGTTCTTCACTCTCGCGCAGCGCCGTTTCTGCTTGTTTACGTTCTATCGCATACTGGATTGCACGAACAAGCAATTCGTTATTTACTTCCCCTTTGACCAGGTAATCCTGCGCCCCAGCCTGCACCGCCTTAATTGCCTGGTCGGAGTCACTCAATCCGGTCAGAATAACGATGGGCACATCCGGGGCTTCCGTCTGCAATTGTGTGAAAGTATCCAAACCTTGGCAATCAGGCAAGTCTAAATCCAGCAGGATGATGTCCGGTTTTTCTTTGGCCAGGCGATTCAGTCCTGTATTTAACTTCTTTGAGTGCTTTATTTGGTATTGATCAGGTGTTTCTTCGCGCAAATATTCACGGAGCAAACGCGCGTCGCCAGGGTTGTCTTCAAGTAGAAGAATAGTGATAGGTTTAACTTTTACTGCCATACGCAACTCACATTTCTTGGCTAAGTGGGCGCCTTTATTTTACATAAATTCAGGTTGATATGCATTGAACTCATTGAAACTTATGAGTGAAGGATGTGTCGCAAGTTGATCATAGCA
>CAZCPP010000338.1:0-4753 GCA_964500655.1 uncultured Anaerolineaceae bacterium
CAATGCTCGTCCACACCAGGGCATTGATCAGCAGACCCCCATCCCCCAAGCAAGCCCTTCAAGTGGAACCATACAGTGCAGAAATGTCCTGGGCGGCATCATTCGCGATTACTATCGTGCCCCCGCTCCCCTTGCTCTTCCTGCTGCCTGAGTTCCCTGCTCGTTTCCCCCTCATAAATAACCATCTTTCGTGTCTTTGCACGCCTTACCAGCTAATCTGAGCGTTCTTTTTCAGCTCCCCGCCCATAATTTACCGTTTTCGAAAACTATTCTTCGGCGAAAGAGTGGTCGGTTTGCCGCCTTTTTAGTCCCGTTTCTGTCGGATAAGGTTTTTGCACGATACGGGAATGTTTGGTGTGACTTGACCGGATTGTCGTTTTTATGGATAATACAGGTGCCCCGGATTGGCTGCCCCCCTCAGCCCGTTCGGGGTATTTTGTTGGGCATTTTCATTGTCAATAAAGCTGATTTACAAATCATGTTTAATGATGTATTATCTATTGAGAGATTCACATGCTTACCACCCAACTACCTGAAGCGACACAAAGATTCTTGTTCCACGATGCGGAAAAACGAGATCCCGTCACGGCTCGCCGCGCACAACTTGTGCGTATCCTGTTACGAGACCCGAATGGGACGTGCTCCGAACCATATCCTTCCCTAGAATCAGGGGAAAATACGGAATAAAGGGGTTACCTTTTCAAGAATCTTAGCCGTATCTGCTGGAATCGTCAAGGAATGCTGGTGTTACCAATCTTTCTATGTAGATTTAAACCCGCGGACTCCAGGTTATGAGTTTAGCTGCTGATTCCGCTTGATTTCACGAACAATTTCGCCGTTTGAGCCTACTATTATAACTGTGAAGTTGAGTTTACTTTCGTGGGACAGGTCAATTACGGATAGACGGTTTTTCAACTAACTCTCAATTCTGGGTAAATTATTAATAGAAATCCATCCTTTATTATGGGTAATAAGATGTGGAAAATGTTAGTTATAAAATTTGCACTTACTGTTTGTTAAATCTTGTTAACCTAATTTTTCCTCAGCATCACTATACCATTTGAAATAAATGGATGCTACTGCAATCATTAATACAACCATGATAGTTGCGGTAGCAGCTGCCGCCCCAATTTTTTGAGCGCCAAACGCCAGATATTGTACTAATACCGGCAAAGTAGTTGTAGCAAACAATGGGCCACCAAACGCGAATAAATAAACGATATCATATTGCCGGAATGTCCAAATTGTCCGGAGAAGCATAGTCACAATAATCACTGGCATTAACCAAGGCAATTTAATGTGCCGGAAAAGTTGTATCGCATTTGCCCCATCCAGTTTCGCTGCTTCTTCTAGCTCAACTGGAATTACCTGTAACCGGGCTAGTGTCATCATTACCACAAAGGGAGTATATTTCCAAATTCCAGCAATAATAACAAATAACAATGCTGTCTTGGGATTTGAGAGTAACGCTAAAGGTCGCTCAATAATACCAACGTCCATAAGCACTCTATTAAAAATACCCATCGTCGGATCCAGGATAAACCGCCAAGTAAGAGAAATGACAACCGCCGGGATCAGGTAAGGGAACAAGACCAAACCTCGAGCCAGGTTACGGCCTTTTAGTTCTTGGTGTAAAAGCAATGCAATCCCAATTCCTAAAACAAGCTGAACAACACTTGTGGATGTAACCCAAAGAAAAGAACGCCAGAGTGACTCCCAGAAAAGAGGTTGTTTTAGTAGCCACTGGTAATTTTCTATGCCATTAAATTGCATCTCCAAAGTAGCTGGTTCTATTTGAAAAAAACTAGCATAGAATCCTTGGAGCATTGGAAAAATAGCAAAAACCAATATTATCAGCATGGTTGGGATTACCATGACCAAAGCTAGCGTTGGGTCACTAACATCAAATGACAATATTCGGTTGATCCATAAACGCCAGATTGATTTTTTGGTGGCTTGATCTGATTTAATCATTGGTCTTTATCCATATTGAACAATTACAGAGTGCTGCGTAAATATCCGAACCAGAATCCTGGTTTTTGAAGACAATTCGCTAGATGCAAGTTCGGGAAAACATGCAAGAAGCAGTAATTATTGGAGGGGATTAAAATCCCTCTAGTTACCCCTCCAATTTTTTAAATGAAACTTAGTTTAGGGGCTTGGAGGTGTCCAATCCGGATGGTCCGCCAGCCACTCATCCTGAGCCTCTTTCATTAAACCTATTGCTTCCTGGTGGGCATCTTCAACACTAGCTCCCCCAACATAGATATTTTGGAACATGATATCTATGATTCCACCACGAGAGAAGATCGGGCCACCCCAAGGCGGGCCATAGTCTTGTTTATCAAAAGTACATCCCACGACCGAACCCATATTGTTGGCTGGGTGATTGGTAAATTCGGCATTTTCATTGAAGAATGCCAGCCAATCCGAGTGGTTATTAGCATAATCAGAATCCCAGCTCTCCAGCATTGCAGCTACTTCCTTGGTGGGTGGCACCATGTGACCGATCACTGTAGCATCATATCGGGCCAGACGATCTCCACTCAACATGAACTGCAAGAAATCTTTAGCCGTTTCAGGATACTTAGTACCGGCCGAGATTGCCATACGGCTCCAAGAACCGTAAGTGACATATGCTCCATCATCTCCGTATTGCCACGGTAGTTTCATAATGTCAGATACAGGTTCTAGTTCAGGGTTTTTGTCAGACATATTAACACCCAAACGCCCAGCGTACACGGACATGGCCGCGTTGCCGGTAATAAAAGCTGTGACCTGGTCACCCCAACTGTAACTTTCAAATCCGGGGGGGGCATACTCAGTCAGTGCTACCCATTTTTCAACTGCTTCCAAAGCTGCTGGATCATCAAAGGTTAATTCACCTTCAGGGGTATAGTAATCCAAGCAGTTCTGCCACAAGAATGTAGAGAAGAAGTTTACGGAAGCATTTGTAGAGCCGGGGATTGAGATACCGTAAGTGCCCGCTGCCGGATCAGTCAGTGCTTCAGCAGCAGCCAAAACTTCAGCGTAGTTGGTCGGAACATCAAGTCCGGCTTCTTCAAACAGATCTGTGCGATACCAAAGCCCATAGACACTGGTAGCATATGGTAATCCGTAGACTTCCCCATCCTTCTCAAAATAGCTTCCGGGAACGTACTCATCTACACCGCCGATGTTTTCAAAAACATCAGTTAGCGGGAGCAAGTAGCCAGCTTCTGCCCATTCATTGGTAAAAGCGGCCTCAAGTTCAAAGATACCTGCATCTGCGCCCGCAGCTAACAGCGTGGTTATTCTGTTTCCACGAGTAGCTGGTGTACCGGTCACAACATCGATGAATACATCCGGGTGCATCTCATTATATTCATCGATTATCTCGCCTAGAATCTCTAATTGAGGTGGGTCGGCCTCAGTGGTAAAGAAAGTAAGTGTACGGGGGCCAGTCTCATCAATAGGCGCTTCAACCTCGACCTCAACTTCGACAACTTGCGTAACCACTACTTCTTTTTCTACTTCTTTTACAACTTCGACAGTTTCGGGTTGGCAGGCTGCCAAAACGAATACTAGAAATAGTGCAAGCACAATACTAATATTTTTTTTCATCTTTCTCTCCTTCTTTTTGGCTTTGAATTTAATAAAAGAAACACTCATTTACTAATTCTCCATAAATTATTCCTTTCTCTAAAATAATTATTGGATTTCACCCCTTTACCGCTCCGCCACCCCATCCTGCAATTAGATATCGCTGCAAAAAGGCATATAACAAGACAAGCGGCAAACTGATCATTACACCTGCAGCCATCAAAGTCCCCCAGGAATAAATCCAATCTTCTGAGATAAAGGTAGCCACGCCGGCACTAATCGTTTGACTTCTGGAATTAAATATCAAGATTGAGGCGAATAAATATTCTTGCCAGGTAACGCTAAAAGTAAAGATCGCGGTTGAGATCATGCCAGGAAACGCCTGGGGAAGGATTATCTTCCAAAAGGCTTGAAATCGAGTTGCCCCATCCACCATAGCCGATTCCTCTAACTCTATTGGTATTCCCTGAAAATATGAACGCAGCATCCATAAACCGACTGATAAACGCGTTCCAATATAAACCAGGAGCAGCCCAAACTGAGAATTAACTAAATTAAGCGTAAATAATAGAAAGAATATTGGTACCACCAGGATGATAGCGGGCATCATATATGCCAGCAGAGTGAGCTGCGACATGATTTTGAACGACTTATACCGAAAACGACTCATGGCATAGGCAGTCATAGACGAAAGCAGCACTACTGCCAGAGTTGTCGTAACAGATAAAATAGCGCTGTTTTTCATCCAAAGCCCAAAAGGAGTGATCTTGAACAAACTGACGTAATTGTCTAGCGTGGGATTCTGGGGGAAAAACGTTTGCTCAAATGCATATGTTTCAATATCGGGTCTAACAGACGATATAAGCACCCAGAAAAGTGGGAATACTGACCATATTACTGCCAGTATCATGAGTACATATAATATTGAACCCCGCATAATACGCGTTAATCTAAATATAAGTGGGTGCTGCAACAAATTATTATTTTTGTATTGTATTTGCATATATAAAAAATTGTATATTAAATTGCACCCCTTCCTCCCCTCCATTTGGCCAGACTTTCCCCCTTCTATGGTAGGGTATTCAACATTGGATTTTCCCTATCCAAGATTTCATCACTGCACGAGACCACTCCGAACGGCCTTGACCGCAGCTTGTGTACGGTCAGAGAC
>CAZCPP010000339.1:0-4749 GCA_964500655.1 uncultured Anaerolineaceae bacterium
TGCGACAACAACTCAAGTCGCCTGCTGTTCAGATGCGTCTTGCGTAAGTCCTAATTTATTCGTATGCTATATAGCGGCAAATCTCAAACAGATTTTTTGCACCAGCGAAGGAGGATAAAGTTGAGCAACACGCTTGGATTGACCTTACTTGGCATTTTTATCGGGAGTATCATCGTTTTCGTTATCATGGTTCAGTATGTGGCCAACCATTACCCGGACACAAAAATCGGTCAGATATGTAAGATGTTAGATGAGTTTATTGAGCGTTTACCGGGAGAATGATTCTGTAATTCTATGTTTATTTGGAGGACTACAATGAAGCAAATGCTGGGTGTTCTTCTATTAGTTGGGGCTCTCTTGGTTCTTGCAATCTTGCCGCAATCTGCAATAGCGGCATCTTCAAAACCATCAATTGATGCGCAGGCGACAAAATTACACGGTGATCGGACGGCGATTGAGTGTGCCGAATATTGTGTTGCTAAAGGATACGGTGTTTGGGGACATGTAGGAGGGGGGCCGGCTGGTTGGTACATGTGTACCGGTAATGAGCTTATGGCGCACCAGCCATCAC
The DNA here is from genome assembly GCA_964500655.1 of uncultured Anaerolineaceae bacterium. Taxonomy (GTDB): domain Bacteria; phylum Chloroflexota; class Anaerolineae; order Anaerolineales; family Villigracilaceae; genus JAABUE01. The sequence continues at coordinate 572 of CAZCPP010000339.1, forward strand.
ATATTTATACATCATCGCAACAAGCCTGCGATCAGTTTTGGGGGTGCATGAACGATGATTGTTGGGGTGGAGGTGCCTCTATTCCTACGGTGACGCTGGAATCCCCACCGACTGAACTACCTCCGCTTCCTAGCACACCACAACTCGGGGTATCTGCATCTCCAAAATCCTTCAGCGAAGTCGGGGAGGAAATTGAACTTGTAGTCACGGTATTAGATCTACAAGGTATCCCTGTGGCAGGGGAATTGGTTCAGGTTGTATCTACCGAACCGCAAGGGGAATGGGTGCAGGCGAATACTGACGTAAACGGAATTTCAACCTTTACGCTGATGCATTACGATGCTCAGGTCATTAATTATAAATATTTCATCAAAGCAGCTGGAATAGATAAGTGGTTGGATATCCCGGTTTCCACAGCGGATATTACATTAGAGATTAACCCGAACACTGGAGAGGCATTTCAAGGTGTTGTCGCGGATGGTGTCAGCACATTAAAAATAACGCTGAACTTTCCCCATCTAGCGGGAAATACAGTAAAGTTTACCACTCCTGAGTTAGGTTCTCTGCAGGGAGATGTTGTTCTCGAAATTTACAATGAAATCCAGTTGGATAACAGTGGACGGGCAGAGATCACCTATCAACCTCCTGATTATCTGATAGATCGGAACCTGTTATCAAAGGAGATATATTTACGTGATTTCGAACTTAGCCCGTTTCCTGCCTGGAGCGCAATTGATACTATCAACTTCACCTACGCAATTCTGGATGGGACACAGCGAACAGCGCCTTTGGAAATACAAGTGTTTCGTCCCCCGGTGATGTTAGTGCATGGGTTTACCGCCGATGATTCTACCTGGTGGTCCTTCGCAAGTTACTTAAGTACCGAAAAATTTGATCCTGTGCTGGGGGATTACACAAGCACCTCGGAGGTTTCTTCTATCGAAGACCTCTCACCCATCCTGCATAGGATTATTCAACAGCAAAAAACGGATTATTGGGGAAATAACATCAAACTGACCAAGGTCGATGTTGTTGCTCATAGTATGGGCGGTTTAATCACCCGAAATTATGTAGAGGAAACTGGCTACTATGGCCAAGACGTACGCAAGATCATTATGGTAGCCACACCTAACCACGGTATTGGATGGGCAGAAAAACCATTTGCTATTTATTACACCGCAGATTACAACTACCATTGGAAAGCTGCCTTTGAAATGTTCAGCAGCAGTGATTTTATTCGCCGCCTGAACGCTGGTGAGGCCGTAGGTCAGCACTTAAATATGGATATTGAATATGCCAATTTGATGGGCCAACGATTATCCATAAGTCCATTGGATGGTGCTTGGGAATTCGAAACAGGCCAGATACACAGCTATGCTTACGACGACGTTACTGTTGCAAATTCCTCCTCCCACATAAACGGAGTAGTTGAATACACCTATAAGAATTTGGTCCATTCCAACTACGTTGTTGAAACATTAGGTAAGAATTTGGGGACACCTATTACAGAGAATCAAGAAATTTTCGATAAAATCCACAGCTTACTGCTCAGTGAAATCTTCCACCCCCCATTGAGAGGCACGAGTATGATTATCCACCGCGGGGATGGGGATGTATCCATACGAGCTGCGGGTGGGGACTGGCAAGCTATCTCTTCTTACCCAACCGGGTTTGAGCCCTGGTACGACGTACGCACTAAGGAGGGGCGAGCTACGATTGACCTATACCTCAATGACAACTTATGGGGTTTGGTTAGTATGAGAGAAAATACCGAACTGGTATTTGACTATAGCTCGCCTGAGCTAGTACGGGTGTGGTTGAAGAGCGGCAGCGCTCGCTTCAGAAGTTTGTTGCACGATGCCGTTGGCAACTTCGACATCCTTGTTGGTCAGGGAGAAGAAAAATGGGACGAATTTCAACCCCGCGCACGGATTCGGGGGTTCGGGACGGACTTTGTGGTCGAGGTTGGTGCAAACATACAGACCTATGTTTTGGAGGGACAGGTTGGTGTAGAAAGTACTTTGCCAGAGACTGCAGGATCAGCTCAAATGCTTTCAGCTCAAGAGGGAAATAAAATAACACCAGGTGGAGCATTTGAAAGCATTATTACACCGCCAGAACCCTGGTGGGAAGCTGAGATATTCGAAACAAGTGATATCGAGAGTGGAACACTTGGGGACTCTGGCCTGTGGACCTTTTTCTATGTCAGCGCCTGTGGATGGATTCTGGTTGCCGGCGGATTGGTGGTGATCGTGCTGCTCTCCCGCAAACGGACCTTCGCCCGTTGGCTGCTTCCGTTATCAATTGGCGCGATAATTCTGTGCACAATTTCCACTTGCGTACTCGGCTTTATGGCCTTTGGCAGCTCTCCACAAGGTGTAGACTCACCGGTATCCCCACCACAACCACCAGCGCCGGAAAACGAACTTCCGACTAATCCGCCACCAGCGGAGACCGCACCGGTAGCAGCGCCAACCAAAGGGGCCAATCAGGTTGAATTGACCTTGACAAACGACTTAAGCGAAGAAGTGTGTTTTGTGCTGATCTCGCCCAGTGGTAGCGAAGAGTGGGGTGATGATTGGCTTGGAGATGATGAAATCTTGCCTGCGGGCTATACTCTCACATTGTCAATTCCTCCTGGAACCTATGACTTGGCAGCTCTGGATTGTGATGAAAATGTGCTCGTGAGACAACTTGGAGGCGAAGTGATTAGCGATACAGAGTGGACGTTGGTGGAGGAGTGAGGAAAAACACTTATGTCACACACCAGCTTGAAATCCGGATACACAGAATTGGTCGAGCGCCTGAACCGTTTCCCACAGGGTGCGTCATGGCGAGCGAGCAGTTCAAGTCGCGTTATGTTGAATCGCTGATTGAAAGATTTGGTTACCGGTGATGATTACAACGACGAGGAATAGATAAATTGAACGACCTGCTTAGGCTTTTTGCGGATAACCTGCTGCCGATTTTGCTGGTCGCCGGGGCCGGATATTTTGCTGGTAAATGGCTCAAGGTAGAAGCCCGCTCGATATCACGGGTGGTTTTCTATCTCTTCAGCCCTTGCTTGCTTTTCGATTTGCTGGTCACGAACCAGTTCGAGGGCGGTGATGTCCTGCGGATGGTCGGGTTCACGCTGACATCCATCCTGACGGTGGCTGCCATCACCTGGCTACTCGCTCGCCTGATGGGGCTGGAGCGCAAAATGCTTGCTGCAGTACTGGTCTGCACGCTGACGATCAACGCCGGGAATTATGGCCTGTCGCTTAACTTATTTGCCTTCGGTGACGAGGCCCTGGCCTACGCCAGCTTGTTTTTTGTCACCACGGCGATTGTCACTTATACCTTAGGCGTAGCAGTTATCTCGATGGGGAGAGCGAGCCTGGCCGATTCGCTCAAGGGATTGCTAAAAATCCCGGTGGTGTACATGGTCCCCCTGGCGCTGATTTTCATAACCCTGGACTGGGAACTGCCACTGCCCATGAGCCGCTCTGTGGCGTTATTAGGTGATGCCGCCATCCCTGGTATGCTGCTGGTCCTGGGATTGCAATTGCAAAATATTCAGCGGGCACATAATGATGTGCGCGCGCTGCTCCTAGCCTGTGGGATGCGCTTGCTGGGTGGCGTGGGAATTGGTCTTTTCTTGGCACCCCTCTTCGGATTGAGTGGTATGGCATACAATGCCGGTGCCCTGCAATCATCCATGCCTACGGCGGTGCTCGCGACTATCCTGGCTACCGAGTACGATGCCGAACCCGCTTTTGTGACCACGGCGGTGTTTGCTACCACGCTATTGAGCCCGTTGACGCTGACGCCACTTTTATCCATTTTAGGAGCATGAATGTTACGCCCGCCTATCGCAGATTAAACGAGCTATGACAGATGTCGATAGTAAATAAAATTTAGTCGTACAAACCACGCAAATATGATGCAGAAGATGGGTGAATATTATTACTCTCTATCATATTTTTTAATTGATCGTTGTAATTTGGCATTGGATAGTTCAAATAGTTCCTAATTTCCTTCAAAAACTGTATCCAATAAGGATTTTGATATTCACCCACCCAAATAGATCTCTTGCCTTTTAACCTTTGCTTTTTGAATATACCTAAATACTTTATTTGAGACCCACATTCCGCACCCTACGGATCAAAAAAATAGCAATTTTGGACAGCTTGGGA
>CAZCPP010000340.1:0-4731 GCA_964500655.1 uncultured Anaerolineaceae bacterium
CCTAATCAGCGTACCCCCATATATGGCCTCTCCACGCGAAATCCCAAAGAAGGAATAATGATTCGTTCTATGTGATTTTGAAACTTCTTTTTACATGGGCGTCAGGACCATGTTTCTGAAACCGACCTTAGTAGGGAGTCACGTCCAGAAAACCGCTTTTCCAAGCACTAAACTAACTTATGCTCGCTTTCAAAGACTGGCTTGTTATCCAGGATGCGTTGGGGTGAAAAAATTGCCAGGTCCAATTTCGGGGTCTGGCCTAGGATTAGTTCGGCTAGATAGCGCCCAACGACATGGCTCTGTTGGAAGCCGTGCCCAGAAAAACCATTTGCCAGCATAAAGCCCTTCAACCCCGGCCATTCGCCCAAAATGGCATTGCCGTCAAAGGTGTTGACAGCATAAAGTCCAGCCCAACCGCGCGTAATTTTGAGTTGATCAAATACCGGGACATACTCGACCAGCTCAGGCCACAACTTATCGATGAACACCTGACGATTCCAGTTAAACTCAAAACCAACCGGGTCCTCCGGCAGCGATTTACCGGCCATAAAGACATTGGTGTGCTCCTGGATCAAATACAGGCCGGTAGGAAAGACCGTCAGCGGGTAAACTACCTCGGTTTCGACATTCGTCTCCAGGACAAACACTTGGCGCTTGACCGGATCAACTGGCAGCTCGATCCCCACAGTGCGGGCTACCTTCTGCGCCCAAGCGCCAGCACTGTTGAGCACGAATTTGGCCGACAATTCATCCCCAGAAGTCAGACGCACGCCGCTGACATGGCCATCAGCATTCAATATCTCAAGTACTTCTCCGACAATAAAATCTGCCCCAAACTCTACCGCTTTGTTCTTGTAGGCCATCAAAACTGCGTGAGAGTCCATCGTTCCATCCCGGGAGCCAAAGGTACCGCCAGCCAGTTGGCCAACTTCAATCAAGGGAAAGCGTTCTTTGATCTGATCCGGGGCCAGCCATTCCACCGGGCAGCCCAGGCTTTGTTGAGTTTCCAGGCCTTTCAGCGCAGACTCTTTTCCAGCCTCATCCGCCAAAAACAAGTTGCCTTGCTGGCGAAAGGCGACATCCGGTTTAACGCCATCTATTTCCATATCATCGGCAAAGGTCTCCAGCACCTCAAGGCCATACTGCGAAATCTGAATATTTTCCTTGATATTGAACTGCAAACGAGTATTAGCGTCTGATAAAACGGTTGAATTGAATTCGTAGGTGGGATCTTTTTCAATGATCGCTACCTTTATCTGCGGGTCATTCTTCAACAAATTATAGGCCGTGGCACAGCCCATTACGCCACCCCCAACCATGATCACATCATAAGTATTTTTGTCCGTCATCTTCAATGCTCCTTTGCTCCAACCCATTCTAATATCAAACTTGCCGCTTGAGCAACCTAAGCCATCCAGTTCAGCCGGGAATATAAACGCCATTTGGGGTTTGTCCCTTCGGCGACATGATTAACTTGACGGGGGAATTAACCCTTGACAAATTCCCAAATATACTTATAATGGAAACTGATTTAGTTTTTAGTTTCCATTCAGGAGAACTATGAGTTCGCAAAAAGAAGATATCGCTGATAGTTTCAAACGCCACTTCGAACACTACGGTTATAAAAAGACCTCCGTAGATGAGATCGCTCAGGAATTGAAGATCAGCAAGAAGACCATCTACCAGCATTTCAGTACCAAAGAAGAAATCTTCTATTACATCGTCAGCAAGGTCGCGCGGCGCTACATGCAGCGCATGGCTGCCGAATTAGTTGAGCTACCTACACAGCAGGAAAAGCTGGATCAATTGGTGCGCATGATCTTTGCCGAATCCCGTAAATGGCTCAAGGAAAACGATGCCTTCGAGTTCCGATACAAATACGATGTCGCCGGGCTGGCTTTCCAGGATGCCTACAACGACCTGTTGGCCGAATTGATTGCGGCGGGCGTCCAGGCGGGCGAGTTTCGAGATGGAACCGTGGACCTGAACGTGCGCTTCATCAATGGCATCATCTCTGAAAGCATGAAAATCTTAAGCTCCAACCCTGAAAAAAAAGTGGAAGATGAGGTTGTTACAGCGATTGGAAGACTGCTAACCTAATTTTTTTACCCACTGGAAACCAGAAACCGTTTTAGTTTCCAGATACAATCAAGGAGAAATAATACATGAATAAATACTCAGATTTATCCAAACAAGCCAAGGCCAGTCTATATACCCTGTTGGTTGGTGGAGTAGTATTCTTAGGCGGCATCGCCTACCAGATTCTGGTCGGAGTATCCACAATGATGGTCACTGAGGAAACCGCAAAAGTGTTCGGTTTCACCCTGATGTCGCGTGGTTCAATCCTGATCATTGTTGGATACGTTTTGATCTTTATTGCCGGCATTCTTTTCTGGCAGTGGGGACCATTCCGCTTCAAGCAGGATCGCTGGTTTCTGATTGCTTTTTTGCTGTTTTACATCTGGTTGCCGGTCGATTTGTATACCATCAGCCTGGATCTGCAATTTGCATTCCAGTTCGATCCGCTTCAGCCGCTAACACAGGATTTGAAAGACCTGTTTCTCTCGCGGCAACAATCGCTAGGCCCAATTCCACTGCTCCAATTGCTTGGATACCTAGTGGCTATTGGCCTGGCCGTATTTCGTCCCCAAATAAAAAAACAAGAGGTGTAACCATGATCGACTATGCAATCAAGAACATTACCAAACGCTGGATCCGTAGCCTGCTGACTATCGTCGGTGTAACGGTGATGATCACGTTAGTGATCGTCATTACCGGGATCGTCGCCTACCAGACCCGTACCATGCATGCGCATGCTTCTGCAGGGGTTGGCAAAATCAGTGTACAGCCGCTATTGGCCGGGGAATCCTACCCCGCCGAGGGCATCGACCTTGCGGATGACACCGCCCAGGCAGCATTAGAAGCCACCGGCGACTACATCCAGGTGTCGCTTTCTACCAAAGTGCTGTATCTCGTGTTGGAGGCTCCGCTTTACCCCAATCAGCCACCGGAAGTCATCCTGACCGGCATCGAACCCGGCAAAGAGGAAGCCTTCACCGGCAGTATTTCGCAGGATATCCGCCCTGTGGCAGGAGTGGAGTACTTCAGCGAGACGGATGCACCAAACCCGATCATCGTCGGAGAGCACGCCGCGGAGGTATATGCCACTCAGCTAGGTAGCGGCCTGCAAATCGGCCAGCAGCTTGAAGTCCTGGGAGAAGCGTTCACCGTAACCGGGATCCTGGACCACTCTGCCGATATGGTGGTCAACAACGCTGTTATCGTTCCCCTAGAGTTAGCTCAATCCACATTGGATAAAGAGGGATTCGTCTCTGCCATCATTTTGACGGCTGCCGATATGGAAGCCGATGAGGGCATCCATACTGTCATCCAGGAACAGTTCCCGCAATTGAATGTGGTCACCGATGACACCATCCGCCAGAACGCCAAAGCGGGCATCAAAGTCTTTGAAGACCTGGTCAACGCTATCGCGGGGGTGGTGATCGTGTGCGCCTCGCTGCTGATCATGACCGTGACGCTGATCACCGTCAAAGAGCGTACCAAAGAGATCGGCATCCTGCGGGCCATCGGCGCTTCCAACGCCTTGATTATTCGCTCGATCTTGTGGGAGATCTTCCTGCTGAGCGGGATCGGCAGCCTGTTGGGCGGGGTGGTCTCCGGTTTCGTAATGGCCTATGCGCTGCAGGAGAATCTCTTCGACCTGACCCACATCCTGACCTACATGCCGCTGGCGCTGTTGTTGACTCTGGTGGCCGGGATCCTGCCAGCCATCAACATCACGCGTATCCATCCGGTCCAATCGCTACGCTATGAGTAAATGGAGAGTAATCATGACCAATATCATTTCACTTCAAAACGTCAAAAAAGAATACCAGCTCGGTGAAACTACCGTACACGCCCTGGGTGGTGTGGACCTGGAAATCGAGCGCGGAAAGTACTACTCGCTTGTCGGCCCCAGCGGCTCGGGAAAATCGACCCTGCTGCACATCCTGGGCTGTATGGACGTGCCCACCAGTGGCCAGGTGCAGTTCAATGGGCAGAGCCTAAACGGCATCAACGAAAGGGATATGACCCGCATCCGGGCTAAAGACATCGGCTTCATCTTCCAGGCCTTTCACCTCAACCCCATTTTGACGACCCGCGAGAACGTGGCCATCGTATTGCGGCTGCAGGGAGTTTCAAAATCCGAAGCGAATCACCTGGCCGAGGCCAGCCTGGCCCGCGTAGGGATGGCCCACCGCCTGGATCACTACCCGGCCGAGTTATCGGGCGGCGAGCGCCAGCGCGTGGCAATTGCCAGGGCATTGGTCAAAAAACCGGCCCTGATCCTGGCCGACGAACCCACCGGCAACCTGGACACCAAAATGGGGATGGAGATCATTGAACTGATCCGCCAGATCAATAAAGAAGAGGGTACCACCATCATCCAGGTCACGCACGACCCGGAAGTCGCCTCTATGGGCGATGAGACCATCAAAATGCGAGATGGGCAAATTTGTTAATGTAAGACATAAAGCGGAAGGATTTAGGGGAGTCTTTCAACAGGTAAGAGATTTCTTTCCCGGGCTTTGTGTATGTCAAGAGCAACAATTGAGTAGGATGATGAAAACTTTGAAAATAACAAAGCTGCCCTAAATGTCCGTCCTATAAGTATGCAACCCACATTCCGCACCCCAGCGTAGCGGATTCGGGGAATATTAGGTAAGCTTG
>CAZCPP010000341.1:0-4730 GCA_964500655.1 uncultured Anaerolineaceae bacterium
GGAAGGTCTCTTTTTTCAACCCTTATACCTTACTTTAAGAAAGCCCTGTCGTCATCCCAACGAGCCTTGACGTATCGAACATCTGTGCTATACTGTGTAAACAGTAAAATTCGGACCTATACACAAATTTGGAGAATTAGACATGGCACGAAAAAGCAAAAAAGACGAAGCCCAAGACGATGCCCGCCGCACAGTACTCGATAAAGCTCTCGGCGATATTATCAAACGCTACGGTGACGGCTCCATCATGCGCCTGGGAGAAGGCCACACTCTGGACACAGAAGTCATCCCCACTGGCTCCCTTTCCCTGGATATAGCCTTAGGCGTAGGCGGCATCCCGCGTGGGCGCATCACCGAAATCTACGGCCCGGAATCTTCTGGAAAAACCACACTCTGTCAGCACATCATCGCCGAAGCACAACGCCTGGGCGGCACGGCAGCTTTTATTGATATGGAACACGCCCTCGATCCTGTTTATGCCGCGCGCACAGGCGTGGATGTTGACAACCTGCTGGTTTCCCAACCAGACGTTGGTGAACAGGCGCTCGAGATAGCCGAGACGCTTGTCCGTTCCGGTGCGGTCGAAGTGGTCGTGATCGACTCGGTTGCCGCTCTGGTCCCGCGTTCGGAGCTCGAAGGTGACATGGGCGACCCCACCATGGGTGTGCATGCTCGCCTGATGTCACAGGCGCTGCGCAAGCTGTCCGGCGCCATCAGCCAGACCAAGACTTCGGTCGTATTCACCAATCAATTACGCCAGAAAATCGGTGTCATGTTCGGCAACCCCGAAACCACCACTGGCGGTCAAGCGCTCAAGTTCTACTCCAGCGTGCGCCTCGATGTGCGCCGCATCCAATCTATTAAAGTCGGCGCTGAGATCATCGGCAACCGTACCCGCGTGCGCGTGGTCAAGAACAAGGTTGCGGCTCCATTCCGCACAGCCGAATTTGACATCATGTATAACGAGGGCATCTCCAAGGTTGGCGACCTGCTCGATTTGGCAGTTCAATTTGAGATCATCGACAAGCGCGGTTCCTTCTACTCTTATGGAGATACTCGCCTCGGCCAAGGACGTGAGAACTCCAAAGAATTCCTGCGACAGACCCCCGATATGGCGCTTGATATCGAAACTCTACTTCGCCAGCAAGCTCTGGGCGGCGAATTAGTAATGCCGCTCGATATGGGTGAAGAAGTTGACGAAGCGCCCGTCAAAGCAGAAGAATAGATCAATCTCGTAGTGTAGGGAAACGATAAATCGTGTCCCTACACTTTCTTACGGGGAAAAATGAAATCCCGAATCCGCATCAACTCAAGCCTAAACCTGTTTGCCATACTTTGGGTAATTTTTCTATTCTCGGCTTGTGCTCCCACACCCTCCCCCACACCATTCGTTCCACCAAAAGCTCCCACTGCTACGCATCCAGTTCTGCAGGGAAACACTCCCGTCATTCCTACCTTTACACCAGAGACAGAACCAGACGCCAGCCCGACTCCCACGCCCCCTTGCACAGACGGATTGGCTTACGTTGAAGACCTGACCATCCCTGATGGCACGATAGTCTCACCTGAAGCAAGCGTAGACAAACGCTGGTTGGTGCAAAACAACGGCTCGTGCAACTGGGACGAACGCTACCGTTTTAAGTTTGTCGGTGGTGTTGAGATGGGTGCAGTCATCGAACAGGCGCTCTACCCTGCCCGTTCCGGGGCGCAGGCGACTATGCGTATCACCTTCACTGCACCTAGCGTACCGGGTAAATACACTACCGCCTGGCAAGCCGTCGATCCAAACGGTGAAACATTTGGAGATGCTGTTTTCATGGAAATCATTGTGGAGTAAGGTAAAAATGAACGATTTGACAAATTGGCTACTCGAAGGCCCACCCTGGGTGCAACACCGCACTCGCTTGGACTTGCTCGGTCAATCTGAGGAGGATACGGAAGTCATCGCTGCTCGCAAAGCCATGCTTGCCCATCCTCAGGTGAAGTCCTTATTGGAAGAGCTGACTGAATGGCCCGGGCACGTTCTCAAGCGTCACAATGACGCCAAGCACCTGATACATAAGCTAACCTTCCTGGCAGATCTGGGGTTGAAAGCCAGCGACCCTGCCTTGGAACCTATCCTCGAACGCATATTGGCACACCAATCACCGGATGGCGCTTTTGAGATCACCGTTAACATCCCAACTCGCTTCGGCGGCAGTGGAGAAGACGAATGGCAATGGATGCTTTGTGATGCTCCTTCAACGCTTTACGCATTGCTCAAGTTTGGCTTGGAGGATGATGCTCGCGTCCAAACTGCGGCCAGCCATCTTGGGAGTCTGATCCGAGATAATGGCTGGCCTTGTGCTGCCGCCAGCGGATTGGGCAAGTTCCGCGGGCCAGGTAGAAAAGATGATCCCTGCCCATATGCTAATCTGGTCACGTTAAAAGCGCTGGCACAGTCAAAAGAGTGGAGGGAAAGCGAAGCTTGCAAGGTAGGAACTGAAACGATCTTGAGCTTGTGGGAAGAACGTAAGGGGCGTAAGCCTTATCTCTTCGGCATGGGCACTGACTATGCCAAACTTAAAGCCCCGCTGATCTGGTACGACATCCTACATGTGCTGGATGCATTGAGTCAATTCCACTGGTTACGGGATGATCCACGTTTGCAAGAGATGGTCAGTCTCCTCAAAGCAAAGGCGGATGAAGATGACCGCTATACCCCTGAGTCGATCTGGATGGCCTGGAAAGGCTGGGATTTTGGGCAAAAGAAGGAACCCTCTCGCTGGATAACTCTGATCGCCAAAAGAGCCATCCAACGATTGAGTGATTGATGCTGTTTGAATCGAAAATGAAATGAACGAAAACATTCGCAAGCTGGACGGGGCTAACATGGACATCGATCTGGTCACCCAGCAAGCCGACATCGTTTGGATACAGGATGCCTGCCCGTGGAACACAGCCGAAAACATTCATGAGCACCGCTGTGCCGTCAAGAACGTATCGATTTGTCCTTACTTTCGTGGTATCGAGCACCTTGACACATTGCTATGTTCATATCCGATTGTGATTGAAGACGAACAGTAAAAGGAAATCTTATGGACCACGTCGTTTACCTGGACGCTAAAGCCAAAGAACTCGAACTGTTGATCGGGGGCGAAAAAAGCATGCTCGTCCGCGGAGCGACCGGGCGCAAGCTGCCCTATGGACGCGTCGATCCCGGCGATGTGCTCTACTTCATCAACAATAACGCAGAGGGGAATGTGCGCGCCAAAGCAATCGTGCAAAGTGTGTTCAACTCCGAAAAAATGACGCCGGAAGAGTCCACGCAACTGGTTAAGAGCAATCAAAGCAAATTGCAGCTCACACCACAGCAATTCAAACGCTGGACCGGGAAGCGCTACATAGTGCTGATCGAAGTCGGCCAATTTGAAGAGATCTCGCCCTTTGAGATCGACAAAAGCGGCTATGGCAATATGGACGATTGGCTACCAGTGGAAGAGATTGAAAAAATGAAACGTTAGATAAGATGGTTCTGACGCAGACATCGAAGGATGGCTGAAAGAATATCTTTTTCATCAAAAAAAGGAAGAAATCATCGCCTTGCTACCACCTTTTTATCTCGATACTGTCATAGCTATTGGTGTTGGTGATAATGAAACCAATAGGCATTGGATCGGTACAGGTTTTTTGTTTGGAAACTATCTAAGCAAATTAGATGAGCAGAAGAATTTATATCGCCCTTGGCTCATTACTAACAAACACGTGCTGAGTGGAATTGATAAAATCTATATCAAATTTAACTCTGTGCAAGGATCCGACAGCAAGGATTATGAAATATCTCTAAAATCACGAAACGGGCGCCCTATTTGGATAGGTCATCCAGAGAAAGATATTGATGTAGCAGCCCTTTATATTAATCCAACTATTCTTCGAGCAGATGAAAGACTGTTTTCCTACTTTCAATCAGATAAACACATATTTACTAAACAACAATTAAAGAACGAAGAGATTACGGAAGGTGATAGAATTTTTGTTCTGGGCTTTCCAATGGGACAGATTTCTCCAGAAAGACAATATGTTATTTGTCGAGGGGGTTATATTGCCAGGATTAGAGATTTCCTCGAGGATAAGACAACTGATTTTTTGATAGATGCACCTGTCTTTCCGGGCAATTCCGGAGGCCCAATAATCATTTGCCCATCCATTGCAGCTATTGAGGGAACAAAACCAGTCACCGACGCAAATTTGATTGGCATTGTAAAAAGTTACATCCCATATAATGATATGGCCATAAGTCAACAAACGAATAAACCCCGGATAAGTTTTGAAGAAAATTCTGGACTTGCAATAGTAGAACCCGTAAATGCGATTATTGAAACCGTTAAACTTGCAGAAAAAAGAGTAAAAAGTCGTGTTGCATATGCAAAGAGAAAAGCAAAAAGCGTGTAGTTTAGAACTTTAGTAATGAAGGAGAAGGAAAATGTCAAACCCAAAAGCCCAATCAATCTACGAGAAATACCAGTTCCACACCAGAATCATGCATCAGTTCCTAGATGGCATCAGCCACAAAGAAAGCGTATTGCAGTTACCCTTCGAACATAACTGCATGAACTGGATTCTCGGTCATATCGTCACCAACCGCAGCCATGTGCTCGAAACAGTCGGGGCTGCGCACGCCTGGCAGGATGAAGTCCGGGAGCTGTATCATCAGGATACACAACCTGTTACCCCGAAAACTAAGTCAGAGC
>CAZCPP010000342.1:0-4691 GCA_964500655.1 uncultured Anaerolineaceae bacterium
CTTGTGTTGAATAAGAAAGTTCCCGTTATCGGCCTGTGTTTAGGAATGCAATTGATGACGCAAAAAAGTGAAGAGGGCGCGGAAGCAGGATTGGGGTGGATTAATGCGCAAACCATCCGCTTTAAATTTGGACCGCAAAATGCGCATCTGAAAGTTCCACACATGGGTTGGAATACACTAGACATCCAACGTCAACATCCGATCGTTTCAGATCTAGGGCCTGAGTCTCGTTTCTATTTCGTTCACTCGTATCACATCCTGTGCACGGATGAGGCCGACGTGGTAGCCTACACAGACTATGGCTACCCACTAGCAGCAATCATTAGCAAAGAAAACATCATGGGTGCACAGTTTCACCCTGAAAAAAGCCACCGGTTCGGAATGCAGCTGCTCAAGAACTTTGCGGAGCGTATTTGATGATCCGTCCACGTGTCATCCCGGCTTTATTACTTAAGGGGCAAGGTTTAGTTAAAACTGTTAAATTCAAAGATCCTAAGTATTTAGGGGATCCTATCAACATTGTGAGGATTTTTAATGATAAGGAAGTAGATGAGCTCATTTTTCTTGATATTTCAGCTACAACCGAAAAACGGCCACCACCATTTGAGACCTTAAGCACAATCACAGACGAGTGTTTCATGCCCTTGGGCTACGGTGGGGGAGTGCGTGAAATGGAAGATGTTAAGACCTTACTTTACCTGGGTATTGAAAAGGTCATCTTAAATTCCATTGCAGTGGAAAATCCGGATTTTGTAACCAAAGTAGCAGATTACGCTGGTAGTCAAGCGGTGGTAATTTCGATAGATATCAAGAAGAGCTTACTGGGGAAGTATGAAGTCCTAATCCATAGCGGAAAAAAGAAAACAGGCTTGGATCCTGTTCAACACGCACAGGATGTTGAAAAACGTGGAGCGGGTGAGCTTTTTGTTAATTCAATCGATCGTGATGGCATGATGCAAGGTTACGATCTAAATTTAATTCGACAAATTGCAGATTCTGTCAATATCCCCGTTATTGCTGGTGGTGGTGCTGGAAACATTCATCATTTGGCAGAAGCTGTACAACAAGGTGGCGCCTCCGCCGCTGCAGCCGGAAGCTTATTTGTCTTCCAAGGTCCGTTGCGTGGCGTGTTGATTAGTTATCCTTCGCAAGAAGAACTCCGCCAAGTTTTGCCTTAACAATAAAGGGGATATTCATCGCCCAAGCCAATGCATTGCGATATAATGGCACGTTTCATTTATCATAGGAGATTATATGACTTCTGATTATCATATCTGCACTCGTTGCGTAATGGATACCAGCGATCCAGGGATTATCTTTGACGAACAAGGGGTATGCAACCATTGTTATGATTTTGATCGATTAATAACTCAAAAAGCTATCCGTGGTGAAGCGGGGATGAAATACCTAAATCATCTGGTGAAAAAAATGAAACGCGATGGGCAAGGTAAGTCGTATGATTGCCTGATTGGTGTCAGTGGCGGAGTAGACAGTACCTATGTCGCTTACCTGGTAAAACAAATGGGGCTCTGTCCGTTAGCCGTTCATATGGACAATGGGTGGGATTCGGAATTAGCAGTAAAAAATATTGAAGAAGTACTAAAACGCCTGGAAATTGACCTATACACCGAAGTGCTTGATTGGGAAGAATTCAAGGAACTTCAGGTTGCATTTTTGAATGCCTCCACACCCGATTCTGAGATACCAAGTGATCACGCAATTTGGGCAGTGCTTGGTAATATGGCCGATAAGCTCAAAGTAAAGTACATTGTTTCCGGTTTTAATGTGCGCACCGAGACCCACTTGCCTCGTGCCTGGTCTTATGGACATTTTGATTGGAAATATATCCGCAGCGTGTTCAAACAATTTGGACACAGTCAACGTTTGAAATCTTTTCCCTATATTAGTTTCTTTACATATTATCGCCGATTGTTCACCCACCAGCGTATAGATATTTTGAATTACATCGACTATGATAAAACTGAAGCCATGAACATTCTGGAAAGCGAACTTGGCTGGCGTTATTATGGCGGAAAGCATCATGAATCAATTTATACGCGCTTTTACCAAGGCTATATTTTGCCTAATAAGTTTGGTTATGACAAGCGCCGTTGTCATTTCTCCAGCCTGATTTGTTCCGGAGAGATTACCCGCGAAACTGCACTCAAAGAACTCGAAAAGCCCATCTATGCACCTGCTTTGCAGGAAGAGGACCGCGAGTACGTAGCCAAAAAACTTGGTTTAACTGATACTGAATTTGAGGGGATTATGAATGCGCCAAAGAAATCTTTTTGGGATTACCCCTCTTACAGTCGTATTGTGGAAGGTCCATTTATGCAGGGTTTCTACACCTTTGCACGTAACTGGTACAGGGCACGACAGAAACGCCAACACCAAATTCAGGCCTGATTCATGCGAGTTGCCTCTATCAGCCTGCACTGGCCGCGCACGGTAAATAGTGGTGTAGGCAAGAAGCTGGATCGGCAAATCAAGACTTGGCAGGCGAGTATGCATGAAGTCCGTCTCTTTATGCACACATACCGTTATACGCCCGTCTCGGAACTTATCCCTGCTGAAGTCATCACATACGACGCGGTCGGAAAATTGCGTACTGAGTTCAGCCGCATTACCGCTGCAAAGAAGCTGGTAGCGGCTGTACGTAGCTATCATCCCGATGTAATTTATTTACGCTTGGGCATGTACGTTTATCCTGTTCACCAGTTAGCAAGGATCGCACCATTAATCGGCGAAATTAACACTAATGATACGATCCAGCATAAGGAATTAGGGATAGTTTACACACTTTATAATCTCCTAACACGGAGTATCTTACTACGCTGTTTGGATGGATTGATAGCAGTATCACATGAATTAGCTCATACCACAGCATATTCAAAGTTTCGAAAACCAACCAGTGTGATTGCCAACGGCATCGACCTAGACAAATTCGAGACATTACCCCCTCCTTCCAACACCACTCCCAGATTAGCCTTTATCGGGAATCCCGGTTACTTCTGGCATGGTGTGGACAAACTGGTCACACTGGCGCGCCTCATCCCAGATGTTCATCTAGACATCATTGGCTACAACAGCTTGCCCGGTTACGGTGCACTGCCAGAAAATGTGCATTTGCATGGTTACCTACCTGTAGCGGAATACAAAAAAATCCTGAGTGACGCAGAAGCGGCCATCAGTTCGCTCGGCCTGCACCGTATCGGGCTGGAGGAGGCATCTCCCTTGAAAAGCCGCGAATGCCTGGCGCTGGGTCTACCGCTTATCTTGGCTTATATGGACACCGACCTCAATGATTTACAAGCAGATTTCTTGTTGAAGATTCCCAATAAAGAGGATAATATTCAGACACACGCGCAATCTATCCGTGACTTTGCATATCGCATGAAAGGCCAACGCGTAAATCGAGAATTGATCGCGTCGATTGACCAGGTCACAAAAGAGCACGAACGCGTGCAGTTTTTTGAAGAGATTATCTCAAGCAGGAGTTAGGCCATTCAATGTCCGAGCATAGCGGGAACAAAAGTTGGAGTGAGCAACTTGCCAGTATTTTGATACTGGTTGGTTTCGGTTATATCCTGATTCGTGCTTGTTTAGAATTTTATAAGGTTGCCTGGGGTTCTGGCATATGGTGGGGAGAGTTCTCGCTAAAGTGGGGAGCATGTTTCTTCGCATTCGTTCTGTTTTGTATATTATCATGGATAGCTGCTGGTTTCGTTGTATGGAGTCGAGATGCGCTGGATGGATGGGGCGAACGAATCATTTCGTTTCGTAAAAGGTTAGGACCATTTCGCTGGCTGGTAGCCATTGGGTTGCTGGTATTCCCTGTGTGGTTTTTACAATATACACCGTGGGGGATTGTCTTTAGCGGGTTATATTTCCGCTTGTTTCTTTGGATTTACACAGCCTTTGGAATGGCGCTTTTCCTGCAAAGCGGCAAGCTATTCCTGAAATGGTCAAGCCTTTTGGCAGTCTTATTGCTCACTTCCAGTGCATTTTCTATTGCTGCGGCATTGATAAACGTAAATAATTATCCGTTCTCCATTAGTTGGTCAGAGGGAAACCGCATGTGGGACTATTCGCTAATGTTTGGAAGAGATTTGTATGATTACCCTATTGAGATCAAGATATATTCTCCTACTGATGTTGGTAGACAGTTAGTAGGGGGATTCCCTTTTCTCTTCCCAAACGTAACAATTATTATAGAGAGACTTTGGGTGGGTTTAACAACGATAATCCCATATTTATTACTTGGGCTTGCAGCTTTTCGCTTTACTGCGAAGTATAAAAAACTCTGGTTTTTATTAAGTTTATGGACATTTATTTTCCTAAAACAAGGTCCAATCCACCCACCTCTAGTTTTATGTGCAGTTGTGGTTGCATTGATATGGCGCAGGCCTCTTTGGCTTGCTATTCCTCTGATTTTTATCATTAGCTACCTTGCTGAGGAGAGCCGCTTTACCTGGTTGTTTGCTCCCGGCATCTGGATTGTTATGCTGGAATTTTCCGGCACACTGATAAAAGACGGACGATTACAAAAAACAATCTGGTGGCGGGCGGCTATCTTGGGGGTAACTGGCGCCGTGGGAGGATATTATGGGCCTGTCTATGAGAATTGGATTCGAACAATTCTGGCAAGCAGGGAAACTGTGTCCCTGGCTGGTGGAGGCGCCATCAGC
>CAZCPP010000343.1:0-4685 GCA_964500655.1 uncultured Anaerolineaceae bacterium
CCGAGGAAGGTCTCTTTTTTCAACCCTTATACCTTACTTTAAGAAAGCCCTGTAGAAAAAGATGAGCCTACTTGATGAACGAAAAAGCGCAATCCACTTACTGCGTTCAGGAAAAAGTGTCTCAGAGACAGCGAGCGAACTTAGCCGAAGCCAACAATGGGTACGAAAATGGCGAAAACGCTACAAGGAAGAAAGTTGGCAAGGGTTAGCAAGCCGCTCTACTCGCCCGCATCACATTGCTCGTAAAACAGCCAAAGATGTGAAAGCTGCAATTCGTAAGGCTCGCAGCGAATTAGAAGCAGAAGCATCTTCGGGTAAAGGATTGAAATATATCGGAGGGCAAGCGATCCGCACTCGCCTGAAGGATAAAGGCATAACTCCCTTACCAAGTATCCCAACAATTGAGCGCGTGATTCGTGCGGCGGGGCTAACACGCCCTTATCAAAAGGAAGAAGAGACCAAAGTAGATTATCCGCATCTGAAGGTCAAGCAAGCGCAAGCCTTAGTGCAAGTGGACATAGCACCGCATTATCTCAAAGGTGGAGAAAGAGTAGCTTCATTCAATGCAATTGACGTTGCATCTCGCTATCCGACAGGGAAGGCCTATACCCAGCGTCGCTCTATAGATGCAGAAGACTTTCTCCTTCATGTTTGGAAAGGACTGGGTGTCCCCCAATATACTCAGGTCGACAATGAAGGCTGTTTTAGCGGCGGAGCTACCCATGCAAATGTTTTGGGAAAAGTACTTCGCCTTGCTCTTCAAGTTGGCACTGAATTAGTATTCTCACCTGTTCGGCATCCACAAAGCAACGGCTTCGTAGAGCGTTTTCATCAGGATTATGACAAGCATGTTTGGGAAGACACCTATCTGGCATCACTCGAAGAAGTACAAATACAGACTGATTTTTTTCTTGATTTATATCGCCAAAGACCACACAGCCGTTTGAATGAGAAAACTCCCAGCGAAGTACATCAAACTCCTGCTCATTTTCCTAAAGAGATTCAGATAGCTTCTGAAAAAAGAGAACTCTATGAAGGAAAGGTCCACTTCATCCGAAAAGTCTTCGACGATAGCACGATTTCTGTTTTGAATGTGGCTTGGATTGTGCCTAAAGCAAAGCCAGACAAAGGTGTCTGGGCAACATTGAGTATCAAGAAAACAGGTACGCAACTCCATATCTTTGATGCGGCTCCTGATGTTGAGAGTAGGAAGCTCTTAGCTTCTCATCCTTTTCAAATTTCTGAGCCTATCTTGCCGCATGTATACGAAACGAGCTATTGATGGCTATTCGATTGATAAGGTTCTATTTTCCGAAACGATCTGTTGATGTATGACAATTATCCTTTAACACCTGTCGAAGCAACACTCTGCACAAACCACTTCTGGAAGATTAAAAAAATGGCGAGTGTTGGTAATGTCATCAGTGTTGCAAAGGCAAAACGATCACCCCAGTTAAAGGGCGCTTGCCCGTAGAGGGTATTCATTGCCAGCGGTAGGGGCATGAATTCTGGGCCACGTGTGACCATCAAAGGCCAAAGTAGCATGCCCCATTTGAAGATGAATTGAAGAATGGCAACAGTGGCAAAAACGGGCAATGACAAGGGAACGATGATCTGCCAATACATGCGGAAACGTGTTGCCCCATCTACAAGGGCAGCTTCTTCGATCTCTTTCGGCACACCGATGAAGAATTGATAGAAGAGGAAAATCGAGAAGGCATCTGCAAGAAATGGGATGATCTGGACGTGGTAGCTGTTGAGCCAGCCAAACCAGTTAGTCACTTTCAGGAGCGGGACGGCAATCGCTTCAAAGGGGATGATCATCAGAGCAACGACAAACGCCAGCACCGCGCCACGCCCTTTCCATTCCAAACGAGCGAGGGAATAGGCGATCATGCTGTTGACAAATAAGCCAATAACGATGATTGAGACCACGATAATGATGGAGTTCATAAAGGCAAGCGGGAAATTGACCCGCTCGAAAACATCGATGTAGTTTTGGGCTGAGATCGCTTTGGGGATGAACATCCAAATTGAGCCCATATCCATTGTGATGGTGGTTTCATCGGGTTGAAGCGAAAGCACTATCATGGCAATGGTGGGGAAAAGGAAGAAAAAGCCCAATAGTAAAAGCGCAATATAACCGAGAATTCGTCCGATCCGCTTTTGCCAGGTCAAGCTGGAACGAATAGATGCAAAGCTGCTCATTATTTGACCGTCCTTTCTTCTTTCAGGAAAACACGCTGAAGGATTGAGATCGCCAAAACGATCAGGAAAAAGACCACGGTAACGGCAGATGCGTACCCGATCTTGCCCTGTTCAAAGCCCATCACCTTGGTGTAAAAGATCATCGTCTGGGTCGCATTTTGGGGACCGCCACGCGTGAGCACTTCGACCTGTGCATAAAGTTGGAAGGCGAGAATGGTCGTCGAAAGAACGACGAAGATGGTTGTGTTGCGAAGCTGCGGCAGGGTGATGTTGAAGAATTGCTGAACAACATTTGCCCCGTCAATTTGGGCGGCTTCGTAAAGCGAATAGGGGATTTCCTGCAAGCCTGCCAAAAAAATCACCATCTGAAAGCCGACGCCCTGCCAAATTGATAGCAGCATGATCGCGGGGAAGGCGAGTTTGTGATTACCAAGCCAATCTTGGGGTCCGATCAGCCCAAAGGAGATGAAATGCACAAACTGGTTAATCGTCCCATTGGCACTGGCTTCGTACAAAAACGCCCAGACCACCGAAACGACTACCATTGTGATCGCCACAGGGCTAAAGTAGATCGTGCGGAAGAAGTTGACGAACTTCAACTTCTGGTTGATCAAAACCGCCAGCAGCAGTGCCATCGCAGTTTGGACGGGGACGACAACACCGACAAAAAGGAAGTTATTGCCCAATGCCGCCAGAAAACGCTTATCACCGACCATGCGCACAAAATTTCGTAACCCAACGAACTCCGTTGGGTTGGGTCCCGGCACGAGGCGCTGATTGCTAAACGAAAAAATAAATGCCATTATAAAAGGCACCACCACAAAAAGAAGCAGCAGAAACAAGGCAGGAGAGGCAAAAAGCCATGCAAGCAATCCTTCTTGTTTACGCCAACTGGAATTATTCCTTTGCATAAGCGAGTCTCCTTTTTGAAAAAGAATATAGAGCGACATTTATTTCGCATTCCAAGCGATGACGACATAAATGTCGCTTTATATTATAAAAAATGTTGGCTGGGAGAATATCTCCCAGCCAGTCAAGTAAGTGGTCAAATTTTATTTGTAGCCGTCGTTATCTTCGATATCGAGGTCAATGTTAGCAGCTGCATCGCTGAGGGCTTCTTGCACATCGCCGCCGTTGACGATGGTATCAACTGCGAAAGCGAATTCGCTGGTGATGGTGGCATACGCCGGGGTGATCGGACGGGGAACTGCCACGCCGCCTTCCAACTGCTGGATGAAGACATTCAAAGCACCGCCTTCGCCGTACAGTTCAGCACGTTCTGCCAAAGCAGCTTTGCGAGCGGGAACAGCGCCATTGCCATCGGTCATGACCAAGATGTTTTCAGGCTCAATCATGTGATTTAAGAATGCAGCAGCGCCTTCGGGATTTTCACAGGTGCTGGTAATGCCCCAGTTCCAGGAGCCCATGCCGGTGGCAGCACCACCGCTGAAGTCGGGCATCGGGATAAGGACTAAATCGTCGCCCAAAGCTTCGCTGTGCCCGGGGTACATCCAGTGACCGACCCAAGACAGGGCGGAAACCTTGGAACCAAAGAAATCGTCGTCGGTGGTCTGACCAGGATTGACGTAACCGGCATCTACCCAGCCCTGCAGAGCAGTCATAGCTGCTACAGAT
This sequence comes from uncultured Anaerolineaceae bacterium, assembly GCA_964500655.1. GTDB lineage: Bacteria > Chloroflexota > Anaerolineae > Anaerolineales > Villigracilaceae > JAABUE01. The sequence continues at coordinate 3,844 of CAZCPP010000343.1, forward strand.
TCAGCACCGTCAAGTGTGCCTGAGGAGGCAGCATAATCACTGCGGTCGATCAAATCCCCGCCAAAGCCTTGCAACAGGGGTGAGAAACCGTAGGTGTACCATTCACCGCGACCATAGTTGAATTTCATATCCAATGCGTATTCAACTTCATCCAAAGCCTGAAGGGCAGCAAGAGCGGCTTCAAATTCTTCACCTGTCCAGGCATCAGCAATACCTGTGGGGATGCGCACGCCGGCGGCTTCGAGGTAGGCTTTATTGCCCCAGATCGCCAAACCGGAGTCGAACTGACCCAAGCTATAAAGTTCACCTTTGTAGGTGCCCTGCTCAATGATCGAGGGCAGGAAATCATCCAAAACAGCCTGATATACATAGTCACCGATCGGAGCCAGATAGCCAGCCCATGCGAAGTTGTAAAGCAAAGGTCCGTCGAAATCGAGCAAGCATGGCAAGTCCCCAGCCAAAGCGGCAGCGTTAACCTGATCAGTATAAGAGCCATCGGGCAGCTCGATCAACTCAACAGCGTAGTCGCTCTGAGCGGCATTGAAGTCGCTGGCAAATTGCTGCACGGCTTCACGTTCGCCGCCTTGTCCGGCATGGGTCCAAACCGAGATAGCAACCGGTTCAGCTTCTTTTTCAGTAGACTCTTCCATAGGCTCTTCAGCATGTTCTTCTTCCATCGGCTCTTCGGCGGCAGGTGCTGCCGGTGAACAAGCGGCTACAAACAAGCTTGTAACAAGCAAGAGAGCCAAGAGTGTTAGAAGTGTTTTCTTCATTTTTGTACTCCTCCGAATTAGGATATTCTTGAATAGGTAAATAAGACAGTGTGAGTAAAGCTTTTTCGT
>CAZCPP010000344.1:0-4675 GCA_964500655.1 uncultured Anaerolineaceae bacterium
CTATTATATTAAATTTCTAAGGGGCTGTCTCCTCGACTTTTGGGACAGCCCCTTTCATTTTCCCAACCTCCCTAATGAGGCGGGGGTTCTGTTTCCATTTTCCAGGAAGTCAGGAATTTCAGGGTGGTTTTGGGGTGATACAAGGCAATCCACCCCTGCTCACAACATGCCCATATTTCACTGCCTGCAGGCCGGTACTCTGTAATCTCTAGCGAGGTACCTTTCCTCAAGGCGGTTACCCTGTTACCCTTCGTCGTAGGCTTTTCTCGTACGTTCAATCCAGCTGTCACATTGACGGTTATCCTCATAGGTAAGGCTGGAAATTTCTCGAGCTTATCCAGTTGGATCCAACCCTGCCCCCCTCTCTTGACAATGACCGGATAATAAACAGCGCCGGGATTGGGATCCACTACAAACCCCTTGCGGGTGATAACAGTAAATTTGTGAATCAGCCACGGGCAGGTTTGATAATTGAGCAGTTCTGGGTCCGGCTGCGGATCTTCGATAAAAAGCGTTCTTAGCTTTGCCATCATCAGATCTTTCCCAAACCCTTCGATTCGATCCACTACAACCAGATTATTTCCCATCACCAAGGTCTCTTGCTTATCCCATCCAGTTCCATTGAAAAGGCCCGCATGATCGTTTGTATAGTAATTCCATTTATTTTTAGTACTGTTCAGAGTGCGCAAATAAGTTTCCCAGGGGGATAAGCGCGTTCGAATAGTGCTGTGTGCCGGGTTCTTCGCAATATACATAGGATGGACCGCCGGAGCCGCCCAATACATGCTCTTAGCCCTCCAAGTGGGATCCAACATGCGAGGTGGGTCTTCTTTCTTAATGCGATACAGGCTTTGAGGAATTGACAGCGAATTATCAATTTGAATGTAGGTATGGCGTTTATCCCAATCTTCTGTGATCAAGTATTTACCAAAATACTTGTGTGGCCTGGTGAGTCTCAGCCACCGGTATCCATCCACTGTCACAAGCAGATCGCCCTCAACCTGTCGCCCTGGTGATAAAACAATCTCGCCAGGCTCCTCAGGCATAACATTCGGAAGTTTACTTACCTTTAAATACGTCAGAGTTTCCCCGGAATACTCCCCATATTCCCACCTTCCCTTTTCATCTGCGGGAACATCCAGCCGAGGAGATTTCGGTTCTGGTTCTGGTTTTTCACCCAGTTTATCAAAGCGTTTTTTATGACGTTCTTCATTCCAGTTGAAAAAACTCATGATTAGAATTGTAATTCAAATTTCGCAATGAAGAATTTCCATCGCCATCTTGACATTACCACGTCATTGTGATATTCTTCACCGCTGTGTAGACCGACCGGTCGGTCTACACAGCCTTCTTATGACAAACACTCCTCGCGATTCAAGCCAAGAGACACGGGACCGCATCCTTGAAGCAGCCGTGGGGGTTTTCGCATCCAAAGGTTATCACGATACCAAAGTGGACGATATCGTCCGTGATTCGAACACATCTAAAGGTTCTTTTTACTTCTACTTCCCTAGCAAGCAAGGCATTTTCATGGCGCTGGTAGATACCTTTGCTGACCTGCTCGAAACTCGCCTGCGCGAGCGACTTTCCGCGGAGCCAAGCGGCACGGCCCGTGTTGACGCCGCCCTGCGCGTGTGCCTAGAGACTTTCGGCCAGTATCGTTCGTTGGCAAAGATCGCATTGGTGCAGGCAACTGGGTTGGGTGCGGCCTTTGAACAAAAACGCCAGGCCGTCAATCAGCGTTTTATCGAGATTATCTGTGAAAACCTGGATAAAGCTGTGGAGGATGGTAGCATTCCGCCCTTGGATACTGAAGTCGCGTCCTGTGCCTGGGTGGGTGCCTTGAACGAAATCGTACTGCGTTGGGTGTATACCGGTCAGCCCAACCCGGACCAATCCCTGCCTGCATTGCGACGATTGTTATTGCAGAGCATTGGAATCCCAGAGGAGCGAATCCGTCAGTTTGAGGAAAGTTCATAAGAGATTTTAACACTATAAAAAAAATCAAAAACATCGGAGAATAAATGGATACAGAACTAACACGCAACGACATTCTTGGCCCAATGCGCCTGCCGTTTCTACTACTACCACCAGTTTGTGTGACACTGGGAGCTGGCGTAGCCTACTGGCGCACAAGTCAGATGCACTGGGGCTACCTACTGTTGGCCTTGCTCGGCGCTATTACGGCACACATCAGCGTCAATGCATTCAACGAATATTTCGACTTCAAGAGCGGTCTGGATGCTTCTACACAAAAGACTCCTTTCAGCGGCGGCAGCGGTACACTCCCAGGAAAACCACAGGCAGCACAATCCACACTGGTGACTGCCATCGCTACGCTACTCGTTACCGCTCTGGTCGGGCTATTCTTCTTGTTGGTGCGCGGCTGGTATATTCTGCCTCTGGGAACCGCAGGCCTGCTGCTAGTTTTTCTGTATACCAATTGGATCACACGCAACTGGCTGTTGTGCTTGATCGCCCCTGGCATTGGATTTGGTACGTTTATCGTTATGGGCACAGATTTCGTACTTACAGGCAGTTACTCCTGGCAAGCCGCACTCGCCTCGCTGATGCCCTTTTTCCTGGTCAGCAACCTGCTGCTGCTCAACCAGTTCCCTGATTTGAATGCCGACCAGCTGATCGGCCGCCGTCACCTACCCATCCTCATAGGCAGGCGCTCCAGTAGCATCGTCTATATCAGTTTTCTGGCTCTAACATTCCTGTCATTGATCTTGAGCGTGGTACTTGGCTGCCTACCTGTTTGGGCGTTGCTTGGCCTGCTGACATTGATTATCGCCATCCCTGCCGGAAAGGGCGCATTTCAACATTCGGACGATATTGAGAAATTACTTCCCCACATGGGACAGAATGTGTTACTAAACCTGCTGACACCTCTGCTCAGCGCTGTGGGCTTATTCATCGCCGCGCTTCTAGGTTGACCTTCGCTTCACTTTGAGTAAGTTTTCACCTGCTTCCGTTATAATCACGGGAGGCCGTCTCAGATTGGTCTCCCGTTTTGTATTTACGCACCAGGCATTGTTCACAGCAATTAAACCCGTGCAGTGGAGAAACTGACAGCAAACAGGTATGATCTTCCTCAACTCTCTCTCCTACACCTATCCCCGCTCTATGCCGCTCTTCAAGGATTTCGACTGGAGGGTCGACCGTGGCGAGACTTGGGCTTGGACTTTACTACACAGTCGATTGGTTAGAACGGCTGTTATGTCCTTGGAAATATAAAGAGCAGGAGTGAAACCAGGGTGAATAATCCCATTTACAAGGAAACGCTATCTTCACAAAAAACACCAATCCTATTTGTCGTTCTCACGTTTGTTTTTCTTGCGCTCTCGATCTGGTCTTGGTCAAGTTCCGGAGTAAGAGGATGGACGATTGTTTTTGCATGTTTTTTCGCCTTCTTCCTGTTTTACTTGTTAAATTATAGAAACCTAAAAATCCAATTGACATCTGAGTATCTTCAACTATCGTTTGGTATCTTCACCTGTAGAATCTTCAACAAAAATATAAAATCATGCAATATCGACAAAACATCAATGTTACGTATCGGCGGAGCAGGCATTCATTTTACATGGATAAAAGGAAAGTATCGAGCGTTCTTTAATTTTCTGGAATATCCGCGCGTTGTAATCTTTCTGAAGAAAAAGCATGGGGTGGTATGTGAGATTGCCTTCTCAACCGAACAACCTGAAAAAGTGATTGAAATCATTCGGAACGGAGTTAGCTAGCCAGCAACATCCCCACTAAGAAGAGCAGGCGAGATACAAGTGCCATCGGTCCCGTACCGGTCAGTGCAGCATTGAGTGGACGACTATCTTGACATTTAACTGTCAGCCAGGTCCGCTAACCATATTTGCCACTGTGATAGTTTTTCTCTTACTGTACCAACTTTGACCCCAGTTTCTTTCAAAAGGTTCACCTGCATATCACGTGTATAATACTGCGAGGCAGTTCATTTTTTTCAAGTTTCAATTTATTTATGACAAACCTAACAGGAAGAGAACGCGGCGAATATGTGCAAGACATGTTTACTCGTATCGCCCCTCGCTATGACCTAATGAATCGTATCATGACTGCCGGTCAGGATATTCATTGGCGGGAACAGGTTGTACGCCATGCAAAAATTAATCCAAACGCCCGGGTATTAGATCTTGGAACAGGGACTGGCGATCTTGCTCGTGAGACGCTAAAACAACATCCCAATTCGAAAGTTGTTGCCGCAGATTTCACACTCGGAATGATGCGTGTCGGAGAGTTTAGCGGGAGCTTGCTATGGTCTGCGGTAGATGCGCTATGCCTTCCCTTTAACCAAAAAACTTTCGATGCAGTAATTTCAGGTTTTTTGATGCGCAACGTTGGTGACATCCAACAAGCATTAAGGGAACAATATCGAACATTGAAACCTGGCGGTCATATCATTATCCTTGACACAACAAAACCCAAGCGAAGTGTTCTTTCACCCTTTATTTGGATGCATATGCATGTTGTCATTCCACTACTCGGAGGGCTGCTCTCCGGTTTCAAAGATGCATACAATTATTTACCTGATTCAACAGATGAATTCATAACTGCAAAAGAATTGGCTGTTCGCATGGCAGCAGTAGGATTTAATAACTGTAGTTACGCATTTTCGATTGAAAGCGATTAAGATAGGTGTATG
>CAZCPP010000345.1:0-4672 GCA_964500655.1 uncultured Anaerolineaceae bacterium
GGTTTCGAAAAATCATGCCCGCCCTATTCAATTCTTAAAGTGCAAACATAGTGATAGCGAACTAAAACCAAAAAGCGAAACGTTTGGGATTCGGGAGTATCAAGATAAATATTTTGACAACCCCGAAATTGAGTTGATCGTGCCGTTAGATGACAATGAATTCGTATACTTGCAAATAAATTTTTTGGAATATCAAGTAAATCTACCCTTTCATTTTGTTCCATCTGTATTATCGAATTTGATTTATTCAAAGATGCCTGACTTTGGAACAAGACTTCCTGTATTACAGAAATCAGGCTCATTTCTTTATTTTCCAATAAAACAAACTAAACTTGGTGGAATTGAATCTTTTTCCGATTATTTATTAGGAAAACCGATTCGGCCTACATAAGATTCATGATCAAAACCTATACTTATGAGTCCAAAATCTGAAACCCTCAAGGGTGAACTCCTTTCCGGCTTCATCGAAACCCGCACTACAATCATCAACGCAGCCTCGCAAATATCCCCTGAAATTGAAATCCAAGATACCGTTTTCCTGGGCGTGTGGTCGGTCAAGGATTTGATTGCCCATCTAGTCGGCTGGGATTTCACCAATCTGGAAGCTGCAAAATGTATTCAAGCCGGAAAATTGCCGGGGTTCTACGCCCACCATGACAAAGGATGGAAAACCTACAACGCGGGGTTGGTGGCAAAATACAAACGAGATGATTTCGATGAACTGCTTGCACTAGTGCGTGACTCTCACAGTCAGTTGATCGAATATCTGGAAACTGTCCCGGCGGAGGCTTTCGAGAAAGACTTCGGCGTGCGATCCGGAAGAGGGTACAAGGTCACGATTGCACGCTTGCTGCAAGCAGAGTGGCAGGATGAAAAAGATCATCTGAAACAGATTCAAGATTTCAAGGAAAATCTGTAGGTTGTTATGAAGGAGATAGCCTTCATGCTTTGTGTATTTTCATTGCTGCTCGGGTGCACCCAGCAACCAGCGCCAGCTCTGACAGAGACAGAAGCCAGTTTGCCCCCAGAATTCGAAGCCGAATTCGAGCGGCTCTTTCTCTCTCAGGAGCCACTGCGTTACCAGGACAATGTGCAGTTTCTAGAGTCAATCCTGGAGGGGGAGTTGAATCCGCGGGAGAGTGAACGCGTCAGTGCAAAACTCAAGGAGTTCCTTATCGCCGAACAAAAGTCAAGGTCATATGCACCTGACTCTATCCATACAGGCGTAGCATCCGAAATCGCTTTCTTGCGCTTGCAAGCCGTCCAGGTGTTGGGGGAAATTGGAACGCAAGAAGATGCTGAGTTCATCCGTAACCTGGATAAGAAACCAGAAGAACACCCCCTGTTCGACGAGGAATGTCAAATGGCGATAGAGAAACTGGAGAACAAATAACACCCTCATCCATTGTTCTACAAACTATCAATTCAAAATGAACCTTATCTCCATTTCTAAAACCACCGCCCGGCGTTTTGTCATGGGTAAACAGGGGCTGTGGCCCGGTCGCCGATATAAAGGAAAAGACGGCACAGCCGCGGCCCTGCGTCAAATGGACGCGGCGCAGCTTGATCCGCTCAACGCCGTTGCCCGCAGTCAGGATATTGCACTATGGGGGCGCGTGCTCGATTACCGCCCGGAACATCTCTATCAGGTCGCCTATAAGGAGCGAGATTTCTTCGATTACGGCGGTACGCTGTTCATGTACCCGATGCCCGAGTTACCCTACTGGCGCACCCACATGCAAAGAAAAAGCGAGCAAGAGCGCTGGAAGAACTTTGCTGTTGAGCATCCAAATGCGATGGAACAAGTGCGCGAAGCGCTGCAGGTCAACGGGCCGATGGGTAACCGTGATTTCAAGGGAAATAAAAAATTCAAGAACAATTATCGAGGCAAAAAAGATACCTCTGTGGCGTTGTATACGCTCTGGATCACCGGTGAAGTCATGACACATCACCGCGAAGGATTCAGCCGCATCTATGACCTGACCGAACGTGTAGCTCCGTCTGAATACTATTATTCATCCCCTGAAAAGGAGGCCGAAGAATTCTTTGCACGGAAAACGGTCTCGTTTCTGGGATTGATGCGTGAGAAAAGATGGCGCGTCAGCTTTTCAAATTACATCCAGCGCAAGGTTAATGTTGATGAAGCTGATAAACGCCTGTCCGCGCTGTATGAGCAAAAGGTAATCGCACCTGTGCAAATAGAAGGCTCAAAAGAACGCTGGATTGTGCTGACTGAAGACTTGCCCCATCTTGAGACGCTGGAGGCCGGGGACATCCCGTCAGCATGGAAACCGCTCGGGCCGAGCACGCAGGACGAAGTCACGTTCGTGGCGCCGCTGGAAATTGTCAGCGCGCGTGGGCGGGCCAGGCAAGTCTTCGACTTTGAATATGTCTGGGAAGTCTACAAGCCCATCGTGCAACGTCGTTGGGGCTATTACGTGCTACCCATCCTGTACGGTGACGATCTGGTAGCCCGGCTCGACCCCAAACTGGATCGCAAAACCATGACGCTACATGTCAACGGCTTCTGGCTGGAGGATGATGCGCCGGTGGAAGAGCCCGCTTTTGCGGATGCACTTGGCAAAGGGCTGGCACATTTTTCATCCTTTGTGGAAGCGCAACAGGTAAACATAGATGCCATTGAGCCCAAGAAATTACAGAATCACATTCAGAAATTCATCAACCGCTAAATACAAAGGATTCTCAGTAAAGACTTTGTGCTTCTTTTGTGTCCAAAAAAATCAGCGCCGAACCAAAGCCAAGGACATATGCCCCCGACTCTACCCACACAGGCGTGGCTTCCGAAGTTGCTTTCTTGCGCATACAGGTCGTACAAGTGTTGGGGGAAATCGGAACGCAAGAAGATGCACCCTTCATCCGTAACCTGGACAAGAGATCAGATGAACACCCCACCTTTGACGAGGAATGTCTAAAAGCAATCGAAAAATTGGGAAACAAATAGCTTTGATTGGATATTCTCAGCGGTTCTAGCAACCGGCTCTATGATTTATCTATTATGTGGGGACTTAGTAAAGCACTTCTCTCAAATAACACCACCATTCCATCCTCAATAACCTGTTTTGTGCCAGCGTCCAGCGGCATAACAGCCCAATCTGGTGTTGTGATGCCGAATTCCACTTCGGGCCCATCCAGATACCAGATACGCAGGGAGGTCACTTTTCCATAATCTTCACTTTGGTGTTTCTCTATCTGGCCGAATCCTTCTACCCAAGTGATATCGGTGAGATATTTAGCGGGTTGCTCGGTGAACAGCACCAGGTCGATGTCGGAATCATCCCTTGCGACGCCTCGCGCATAAGATCCAACCAACGCGATGGCCTGTATGTCCGTTTGCGCAGCAGCCCAGGTTACGAAGGGATCGATAAATTTATGGATATGCTTAAAGGTTTTCACTTGTCGTCAGCGCAGAATAAAATTCGTTCAAGAAACTTGAAGGGCGGGTTGCCAACAAACGCGGCTGGCCAAATCCCGCGCGAGGGGTCAGCTCGCAGAAGCTCTCAAACGAGATCGGATGGGGTACCCAAGGATTGCCATTATCCGCGTTATATTCGACCAACAACAATGCACCGCTCGGTTTCAAAAACTCCCGTACGTGGCGTAATACCTTTTCTTTGTCTTTGAAATAATGCAGGGAATTGGCCATTAGCAGCCCGTCGAGCGGGGGCAAGTTGAGATCGCGGATGAAATCGGCGTAGATGAGATGCAAATTCTCAGAATCACCAAAACGGTCACGATACGCATTCTCCAGTCTGGCAAGGTGGGCGTGGTCCACGGCGTATATGTCCGCGCTGGGGCCGAGCAATTCCCGCAAGGCCAATGTAAACGCGCCCGAACCAGCCCCTAGGTCCGTCCAGGTTGTACCGGGAGTTAAATCTGCGGGGCGTAGCAGGTTTACATGATCCTGATGATCCATTTATAAAAATAATATCACAATCAAATGCAACAAAATTGTAATTTCCACCGCTTGACACTTATTTTATACTTTCATCCTACAAAGGATGAAACGCTTGCAAAGTACACCCTCAACAGCCGGACAGTTCTATGATCCTGGTTACGAACACCTGAAGTCGATTTATTTGTTGAAGAATGCGCAGGCCAAGGCGCCGCTTCAGACTGCTTCAGTGTATATATTACCGTTGATGGCTTTACAAAGTGCGCGTTTTGCAATTGAGGAGTACGTCAATCTGACGGGGCGAAAGATTGATCCAGATTGGAACAAGATTGACTGGCAAGCTAAATCCGTTCAAACGCGGATTGAGCATGTTTACAAAAATACGAAAAATTCGCTGTGCTTCGAATCCGGAATCTGGGAAGATGTGCTGGCACTTTACAAAACGGTCGGATTGCTCGAGGGAGATCTGACCGAAATGAAAAAGCTTCAAGTGGAAGAGATCCCCGAAAATTTCAAGCGCATCGCGATGGAATATCCCATCCAGCGCTCGCAGGCTATCGCAGAAGAGGCTATTGATCTGCTGTTGGAGCATTCGTCTGTCAGTAGCTCTTTGAAAAGAAATTAAGCTTAGACGAAGTAATTCAGAATTAATCGTAAATAATTAATGAGAGACAGGTTGAATTCCTGTCTTTTTTATATTTCGCATCTGATTCACTGACATTTTTATATAGCAGGTAATCTTGGCAGCACTGGATCCAG
>CAZCPP010000346.1:0-4660 GCA_964500655.1 uncultured Anaerolineaceae bacterium
TTTTCCCTTGTCGATTCAGCCTGTTATTCAACCTAAACGGGCAAAGTCCAGGATCGTATTGGAAGGGCTATTTCAATTCAAAAACCGATATTCAATAGAAAACAAAATGCTGCTAGATGCCGAAACCAAAGGGCAGGAATATTTACTGAAGCACCCTTTGTTCATGGAAAATGGCCAACCGATCAAAGATAAATGGATCTCATTTTCATTTCCTCCATATTGGTTTTACGATGTGCTGACGGCACTTGAGTATTTTCGTGGTTATAAGTCAAATCGAGATAGTCGTATCCATCCAGGAATTGATCTACTCATTGAGAAACAAAACAAAGATGGCTCGTGGAATCTGGGAAGTAGACATCCTGGAAAATCATTTTTTGAGATGGAAGTGACAAGAGTGCCTAGTCGATGGAATACATTGAGAGCACTTAGGGTGCAAAAATGGTGGAAAGAATGAGGCTAAATCAGGTCGAAGACCTCCTTTGTTCATCTTGCACCACCCATCAAAAGCCTGTACAATAATTTCAATGAACGCTGATGCCTTACGCTTGCTTCTAATTATCTTCTTCGTGGTGATGTTTCTGGTGGCCGTCTCGTATTTGCGACACCGAAAAATGTCTGCCTGGGCGTATGCGTTCTGGGGGACCTTTGCATTGCTGCTACCGGCCTTTGGGCCTTTCTTCGTGATCACGTACCGTCCCGGTGAATGGATGAATCGAAGGCACGGTAGATGTTGGTCACGTACTGAAGCAAAGCGAAGTATTTGATCTTTCGGATACAGAATTCACGGATGAGATGGATGTATTCTCCGTTCATTATGGAAAAAATCCGTTGTTTCCGTGTTATCCGTGTCCCAATAGCTCTTCTCAACACTAGTCTATAAAGGATTTCTTTATGAAACAAGACCGTTTCCTGATTGGCATTCTGATTGGCATTGGCGTACTTGTCCTGGTCGCTGTGACCTTGTTCCTTACGCGGCAAGATACACCGGAGTACAAATCCGAAGACACACCCGAAGGTGTGGTACATAATTATGCGCTGGCGCTCTACCAGGATAATCACGAAAAAGCTTACGGATATCTGGCTGATACCGAAAACAAGCCAACTTATAACGAATTTCGCGAGAACTTTCTCAATCAATACGCAGATCCAAGCAACGTTGGCCTGGAGATCGGGGAAACCGAGATAGAAGGCGAGCAGGCATTTGTAGTTTTACATCTCATTTATGGCCCTTCAGATCCGTTCTCAAGTAGTTATCGCGGTACTGAAACGGCACGCCTGGAACGCCAGGATGGGGAGTGGAAACTGTTGCAAATGCCCTACAACTTCTGGTCGTATAACTGGTACCAACCCCCGCTCGACTAGGGTTTTACACAATTTGTAATTTTTCCACCCATAAAAATATCCGTGTAAATCTGTCAGATCGGTGTTATCCGTGTTCTTTTATAGTCGGAACCAAAAGGAGAACTTATGCGAACCATCCGTCGCTTGTATTTTTACACTGTAGCACTCATCAGTCTGGAAGTTGTCATTTGGGGTGTGATCGGCCTGATGCGCAGCATCTTCTCGTCCCGCCTGGTCGACACAGCCGATGCCTTGGCACAGGCGCTGGCCTTGATTCTGGTTGCTGTACCGATCTTTCTGTTCCACTGGTTGTGGGCTCAGCGTGCCGCAGCGAAAGATGAAGAAGAACGCGGTGCCAGCCTACGTGCTGTTTTCTTTTATGGGGTTTTGTTGGGCACGCTTATCCCTGTTGTACAAAATCTGCTTGCCTTGATCGACCGGTCAATACTCGGGGTGTCTAATCTCAGTTATTCGCGCGCCTTTCTGGGCGGTTTTCAAACCTGGCAGGACAATCTGATCGCCATCTTCATCAACAGCATCGTGGCATTGTATTTTTGGAATGTGCTACGTGAAGCCTGGAAAGCTGAGCAGGATTCCATAACATTCGCCGATGTGCGTCGCCTGTATCGCTATTTGTGGTTGCTCTACAGCCTGTTGATGGTAGTCTTTGGCGCGCAACAAATTGTACGTTATATCTTCTATATACCGATCCCGAAATATTTGCTGGGGGAAGTTGGTCGGGAAATGTTCGCCAACGGGCTAACCCTGTTACTGGTCGGGACCCCGTTGTGGGTGCATACTTGGCGCATCTGTCAGGACGCACTGCCTGCACCCGTTGAAAAGAACTCAAATCTACGCCTGGGCATGCTCTACCTGCTCGCATTAAGTGGCGTGATTACCGTTTTATCAGCAGGCGGTACATTGCTGGATGTGATCCTGCGCTGGGCCTTTGGCGAAGCGATAGAATGGCATGAATTCATTCAGGAAATTGGTGGCCCCATATCGTTAGGTGTACCCTTGGCTGCCGTGTGGGCTTATTACGGTGGTTGGCTGAAACGCCAAATCCAATCGGACGAAGATGTCGTTCGCCGGGCGGGCAAACAACGATTATATGCTTACATTCTCTCTACACTAGGATTAGGAGCGGCCTTCACCGGTGTTGCATTGGTTTTCTCCTTTGTAATTGACCTTTCCACTTCAGATGCGGTATGGGGCAGTTCATTACGCCCACGGTTGACCGGGGCATTGGCAGCCTTAGCTGTTGGTTTGCCGCTGTGGTTAACCACCTGGCGACCGATGCAGGATGAAGCTAAAACCAAGACGGAGGCAGGCGATCATGCCCGCCGTTCGACCATCCGTAGAAGCTATTTGTATCTGGCTCTATTTGCAGGTGTGATCGGTGGCATGGCTTCCGCAGTTGGATTAGTGTACCAACTGATCAACGCATTGTTATCAAGAGATGTGCCTGTAGATTTTCTACCCAATGTGCTGAATTCGGCGCAACTACTGGTGTTATTTGCAGTTTTATTATTCTATCACCTGAACTGCATGCGTGGCGATAGCGTAATGGCCGGGGAAACGCTGGAATCTCGTCAGCGAGGCTTCCTGGTGATGGTACTCGACTCGGGAGGCAAAGCATTTATTGATGCAGTCACAGCGGCGATGAGCAAACATGCGCCGGACGTACCGGTCCTCCTGCAGACAGCTGATGAGAAATTTGCCAAAGATGTCGATGTGCAGGCGGTCATCCTTCCGGCTTCGTTGGCGCTCAATCCGCCCGATGGGTTACGAAAATGGTTGAGTAGCTTTAGTGGCCAGAAAATCGTCGTGGGGGACATGGTCCCCGAAGGGGGAGCAGCTTCCGGCTGGGTCCTGACCGCGCTGAGTCCCGGGCAGGCTGCCCAATCCGCACGGCAGTTGGCCGAAGGGGAAGAAATCCGCTTGGCACGCCCGTCTGCTGCCTGGGAGGTGGTCAAAATCGCGGCGGTGGTAATCCTGGGATTGCAATTCTTGTTGTTTCTCTTTGCGCTTGGCGTCTCGTTGTTCCTTGGTTGAGCCTGTGATATACTTTTCTCAGCCTTGATGCAGGAGAGGAAGCGCCCATGAATGTCTCTATCCTTCAAGAAAATATTGCCCGTGGGCTGGGGATTGTTTCACGGGCGGTTTCACCGCGAAGTACCCTGCCAGTTCTCGCCAACGTGATGATCGCTACTGATGAGGGTCGCTTACGACTTTCTGCCACCAACCTTGAAATGGGAATCACCTGTTGGATTGCGGCTCGCATTGAAGATGAAGGCTCGACAACCATACCCGCGCGCACCTTTGTAGATTTAATAAACGCGCTACCCGGTGAACAGGTAGCATTAACCCTGGATGGATCCACCCAAACCCTGAACGTGCGCAGCGGCACCTCCACCAACGATATCAAAGGAATAGACGCGCAAGAATTCCCGCCCTTGCCCGTGCCCGATATGGAAGGCGCGATTCAATTGAATGTGGCCGATTTCAAGGAAATGGTCCATCAGGTGGCTTTTGCTGCTTCTACGGATGAAGCCCGCCCGGTACTGATGGGCGTGCTGGTGATCGTTGAAGATGACCAGATCACCATGGCAGCTGCGGATGGTTTTCGCCTGTCGGTGCGCTCAGCAACACTCACCGCGGCTGCTTCGGAGCCGATCAATGTCATCATTCCCGCACGCGCTTTGAGTGAGCTGGCGCGTATCGCCACCGATGGCGACGAGCCCATTTCCATGGTCGTACCCAAGGGCCGTGGACAGGTCATCTTCCGTGTCAATAATGTGGAGCTGGTCTCACAGTTGATCGATGGCACCTTCCCCGATTATCAACAGATCATCCCGCGCTCATACAAATCACGCACATTAGTTTCGACCGCCTCGCTACTCAAGGCTTGCAAACAGGCGGAAATCTTTGCCCGTGAGGGCACCAACGTCGCGCGACTGGATATCAAGCCCGCCAAAGGCGAAATGGAACCCAGTGAAGTTGAGATATCTGCGACTTCTGAAGAGACCGGCAAGAACGAAACCATCGTCGAAGCGACAGTGGATGGCAGCGGTGTGTTGATCGCCTTCAATGTCAAATATCTGCGAGAAGCGCTGGAGATCATCAAGACCCCCAACGTGGCTTTAGAGACCTCCGCTCAGAATGCCCCTGGGGTGGTTCGCCCGGTTGGCGAAGACGATTTCTTACACGTAATCATGCCAATGCATTTGGGATAATTTTTTTCAAATATATTTGTAGGGACGCAGCTAGTGCATAGTTAAGCTGAATTTTGAACATCAACAACTGGATAAAGTCGTTT
>CAZCPP010000347.1:0-4644 GCA_964500655.1 uncultured Anaerolineaceae bacterium
TCAAGCTTACCTAATATTCCCCGAATCCGCTACGCTGGGGTGCGGAATGTGGGATTTAGATATCCTGCAAATAAATATTTTTTCTACTCTCGTCGTTGGGACTGCGGCGAGAGTATTTCCTCGTATGGTCTAATATAATTTGTCTGATTATCCCAGATAATTCAAATCATGATCTTAAGTTAAAAACCAAGATGTTCAGTAATAATATTCCAATTACCAGTATCACCCTATTTGCGATTACAAAGCTAGTCATAGCTACTCTACGCGTTTTTCGGTCCCCCTCTTGCTGCAATGAGCGCATTAGGGTGATGATACTTATCGTCAGGTTTACGGCACCAATTGCAAAGAAAATTTTAGTTGCTAAGGTAAACGTTTGATAGAGTGAATCAGTGATTACCACCATAAAAACCAATAAACTGATGATATTCAGGGCAATGCTAATTCGTGCCAGCCTCAAGGTTTGAGACATATTATTGCTGTAACAATTCGTCTATCAGGTGTTCTGGAACCTGCACCGCAACCACTTCACCACGAACAGTGATGACCCCATTCGCTATCAACCACTCTTCAACAACAAATTTCCGCCCCTTGGCTTCTTTCACTTTTCCCCGAATTTCAAGAGTGACACCCAGTGGTGTTGGCTTTAGATAGTCCACGCGCAGAGACCCTGTCAGGAAACGAAGTGCAGGCTCACTATCCATGGGACGATCCGCATCGCGATAAGCTGCGGCAGCGGCCGTCCCCGTTCCGTGACAGTCAATCAATGAGGCTAATAACCCGCCGTATACATAGCCCGGTATGGCTGTGTGAAAAGGCTTTGGGTCAAAATAACAAACTGATTCATCACCATCCCAAGTGCTCTTGATTTGGTGGCCATAATCATTGAGGCGACCGCAGCCATAACACTGCGCCATATGATCGGGATAAAAATCTTGAAAAGCTTCTTGTAGCATTTTTGCTCCTGTATTGAGACTTCAAGGTGTGGGGATTACAGATGGTATTGGGGTTTTGGTTAGATTAGGTACAGAAAAGGGAGTATTACTATACACTGGCTCGACAGTAGCGCTGTGAACAATGGTTGGAGTTAGGGTAAACGGATCACCCGACACAATAAATTGACCGATCACCTTCCACTCGTGACCTACAAACACCTGAACCTCATAAGTGCCTGCGAGCCACACTTCTGGAGGGGGGGACCAATCAGAATAACCCAGTCCTCCAATTGCCCCATCCCAGGGCAAGGTTTCGTAGTGAACCAACTCATTACCACGAAACCACAATGCAGTCCATTGCACATCAGGTTGCATATTATTATATGAGAAACAGGCCGTCATCGAGCGAACAGGGTTGACAAAGGATGTAGCGGGCGCCACACATTTATAATTTTTATATACAGTTGAAAACTGTAAAGGGCTGAATACTGCATCTGGATTGGGGGTTACAACGCTGTTGAAAAGCGCTTCAATAGCAGGAGGAATATTAGGTGTAGGCGTAAGGCTAGGTGTATCGGATATTGAAGGTGTGTCTGTGATCGTGGGTGTTATTGTGATAGTTGGCGAGATGGTTACAGTAGGAATTGTAGTTACTGTAAGAGTTAAGGATGGCGTGGGTGAGGGAGGAAAATATTGATAAGCTGTCGGCTCTCCATAACGCCCTAACCAAACCGCGAGAAGCATTAGCAGCACTCCCATACCCAGCATCCGCCAACCGCCGGCAATGCGTTCCTGGCGTAAACGAAAAAAAGTAAGCGCGCGAGCCGATTGAATTGAGCGTATGCCTGCACGAAGCGAGAAGATCGCAAAAATTATAACCAGAATTGTAGAAGTAATAATTCCCGCGCGAATGTCCATTGAATCGATTATAGCATGTGCAATAAATATTCAATTAGTAAGGGAATATTGACCGGGTGCATGTCAGTATTGGGGTGAGTTGTAGGCAAGAGACCACCTCATGTCAAAGCGTTTGCTCAAGATGGCAGTACGCACAGGGAGTAAGCGTGAAAGGCCTGCTCTACTCCAACGCATACCAGCGCCCGCAAAGCGTGCCTTGTATTGTTTGGCAGCACTCTCCTGCGTCTTCGCGCAGCGAACGGCACCATGCCACTACCGATTGGAAAGCCATCTTCTCGCGTTTCCATGTACTGCATGCGTTTGTAATTATTTTTGAAGTAGTTGGCTTCTTTCAAGAGTTCTTCAGACTTTTTGGGGTTCCGTTTGGCGAAGCGTTTCAACTTTCCTGCAACCTTATTTGCATGCCCCTGATACAAAGGCGTTTCCAAGCTACGATGCCAGCGACGTGCTTTTGGGCTGCCGTCTCCATAAAGAATTTTCCCCGCATTTGCCAGATGCTCTAATGCATGATACCAATCCACCATCTGGCGGCTGTCATGAAAATGCTCGGCTGCCAGATTCCAGATCCATGTCGCCCCATCCCCAATCACGATGTTATCAATGGCTTGCTCCCAGTGACGCTGCCGTGCTGCGGCCCACATTTTCTTGCCAAAGCTTTCCGGTCCTCCCAGGTGAGCTGCATACCCATTTTTGACTGCATGTCCAAGTTCGGTTGCCTCACCTGTTTTCTTATCTAGCGTTTTGCGTTTTTCAACTTCAAATATGCTCCCAACCTTCAATTCTTTCCAACCCTCATCCCGAATGTGCACCATCGTCCCATCCATTGCCGCTCCCATTGGTTCCAGCGATCGATTGCGGTCAATCTCTTCCTTCTCAAAATCATAGGCTTTCACCATCTGTAACGCTTCTATATGCACTAGCTTGCTCCCCCATTTCTCTACGCAGCGCCAGACACTTTTTGTTGAGATTTCCACCCCTCCGATCTTCCTCAGGATTTCTCCCGCTTGCTCATATGTGGCTAATCCGCTCAACCACACCGCCTGTTTGACTACTTGCTCACTCCAGCGTTTGTCCCATAAACACAATTGTTTGTCCAGGGGGAAAATATCCCCGCTTGCATTTCTCACAGTAGTAATATTCCCGCTCTATTTCTATCTCCCCCACCATGCTCTCCGTTCCTTTTCTCTTTAGCCCCTTATTCTCCATCTGCTCCCCACATTGTTCACATATCTGCTTCTCTGCAGGCTGTCGTTTCTCCTGCCTGGCTACTATTCCCATCGCCAGATCTTCCCCCAACCGTTTTCTCAATTCCAACACCTTCATTTCAATTTCCCTCATGCTTGGTTCTCCAATCGCATCATCCCATGCCATGAGTTCATCAAATATTTTCTCCGCTCCTTTGAGATAGCTTGCCTTCAGTTGTTCTTTGCTTTTCTTCATCTCTCTTCCCTTTACTTCATTTTTCCCTATTTTGCCATATCTTCACCCCCAAACTGACTTACACCCATATTGACCTGCACACCACTATCTGATTATTGATGGATAATATGGTTTGGGTTTA
Organism: uncultured Anaerolineaceae bacterium; assembly: GCA_964500655.1. Taxonomy (GTDB): domain Bacteria; phylum Chloroflexota; class Anaerolineae; order Anaerolineales; family Villigracilaceae; genus JAABUE01. Next base: position 3,412 of record CAZCPP010000347.1, read on the forward strand.
TCTGTTGGAATTTCGAAAGTATGAACAATTCGAGGTGCTCCCCAAAGCGCTCGATCATCATCAGCGGGTCCTACAGCTAATACTGTGAGAATAAAATTGACATCCTGTCCGGCTAAAGAACTCAGATCAATATCAGTTTGATAGGATACTCCCTCGTACTGTTCCACGAAAGCCCAATAGGTCTGTATCACACCAGAGTCAATCTGATAATCTAAGCGGAATACGACGTAGCATTCTTTGGCGCCTAGTTCGCAGTTGACAATTGACTGGAAATGATCGCCATTCCGAACACGGTAGGATGGGTATATTCCCATAATGTATCCGTTCTGTACATTTTGGGGCACGGTCAACAATCCGGGGCTAGGATCAGTCGTACCGTTCTCAAGTTTTGGATTATTCACCTTAGTTATAAAACCACGAGAGTCACCAATCAATCCCGGACAGGTTAAGGAGCCAGACTCGTTAATCCACTGTGCTGAGCAATAGCTGTCAACAAAATCGAAGGTTGTGATATTTTGTTGAACTGTTATCTCCAACCAGAATGGATCTTCTTTGTTGATTCCTGAGCCAAATAACACACCCGCATCATTCTTTAGTTTGAAATTACCCCTATGAATACCAGGCTCAGCCGGCGCCCTCATTCTGATATTAATATCAATAGTCTGTCCTGGAGCTACACTCCTTGGAATTGCAAATGAAACCGGTGCGCTCATTCTCTCTTCATCAACAAAAACCACTCGGTAATCAGTTGTCCAAGCACAAGTGCCGTCATTACCCAATCGCCAAGTCTTAATAAACGTTTCCCCCGGACCAAAAATCGAGCCATCTGGCACTGACACATCCTCTACAAAGGTTACACGATCACAATCAACGCTAGTAGCAGTTGGGAGTGGAGTATTGGTAGGCGTGATGGTCGATGTCTGAGTGGGTGTAAATGTTGGTGTAAGTGTATATGTAGGCGTAAAGGTTGGCGTGTGAGACGGTCGCAGCGTGGCTGTATAGGTTGGGGTGTAGGTTGACGTAGGAGTCTTTGTGGGTGTATTCGTTGGTGTATGAGTTGGTGTCTGTGTCGGTCGCGGAGTAGCTGTATTGGTAGGTGTGTAGGTTATCGTTGGCGTCTTGGTATGCGTACTAGTAGGTGTAAGGGTCGGTGTTTGAGTCGGGCTTGGTGTAACCGTGTTGGTTGGGGTGTAGGTTACTGTAGCCGTGTTAGTTGGTGTATTTGTTGGCGTA
>CAZCPP010000348.1:0-4642 GCA_964500655.1 uncultured Anaerolineaceae bacterium
TTTGTCCTGAAGCAATCGATGGAAATGTACACTTTTTATACTGAACAGATCCGGGCATGTGACGAAGAGATCGAGCGGGTATATGGGGAGACGCGGCCCGATTGGGAAGCGGGAGAAGTCAAGCCACTGAGCCAACGCAAGCGAAACTCGCACAGCAAGAACAAACCGCACAACACGCAGGTGATCCGGAAGCACCTGAAACGCATCAACGGAGTGGATCTGAGCGTGGTGGATGGGTTTGGCGTATCGCTAGCGCAGACGGTGACGATGGAGTGCGGTTCAGATATGAGCCAATTTCCCAAAGACAAACATTTCTGTTCCTGGCTGGGATTGGCGCCGAAGCACGAGATCTCGGGTGGAAAAGTATTGAAGAACAAAACATTGAAGATGAAGAACCGCGCGGGACAGGCCTTCCGCATGGCAGCGCAATCGGTGAAGCAGGCAGACTGTGTGTTCGGGGTCATGTATCGGCGTATGCGAGCCAGGCTGGGTCCAGCGCAAGCGACGGTAGCCACGGCGCACGCCATAGCGCGGGTGGTGTACCGTATGTTGAAGTATCAGGTGGAATATGAGACGATCAGTGTGGAAGAGTACGAGAAGAAGTACCAAGAACAGCAAGTCAAGTATATGAAGAAGAAGGCCGCAAAACTCGGCTACCAACTCGTGCAACTCGTTCCAGCCTAAGAGCAATAGCCTGGAACGAGAAAAGGCGTCCTCAAGTTGAGAACGCCTGCTTTGCATTTAATTGCTACTGAAATTTTCGCGGTTTTTTATATTTTGACCTGAATTTACGCCGATCAACCTGTCAGAACGAAGCTCAAACACCTTTAGGATGATGGGGGTTTCTGAGAACTGTTAAAGAACTATTGACTTCCATATCCTTGAAATGCTAACTGCTCCTAAAAGGGAGACTACCCAAAATGGACTTTTTCAAATCTTTACCCCACAGGCGGGGACGGGGTTCGGTTTACCCAATACCCGGAATACCCCGTGGCGCATGATTTCTGGAATTCAACATATGAATGTTCTTCCCTTTTGTTAAAATAAGGATTATATATTTCAATTCGTCCCCTTCCAACGCCGTAAGGTTTGACATTATCTAGAACAACCCAGTGCCCAAAGCCTCCAGCTTCTACAAGATTTCCATTGCTAGATTGTCTTACACGAGCAATCAGATAATGCGTTTTTAGCATCTTTTCAAGACGGCCGGGCGATATCACAAAATTCTTTTTGGGATCTCGTAATCCATCTTTATATTTCATGCATGCCCCAACTTCATTTGCTAATTTTGGAGACACTACACGATATCCATAAATTTCTAAAATCGCGCGAAGATGAGGGGCCCATAATGCATTATCTTTCGCTTTAGCTACAAGGCTTATATAATACTGTAGCCTGTCATTTTCTTTCCATTTGGTTAGGAGTAATTCAATATCTTCTCCAACGATGAATGCAATACATAATTCACCGCACATATTACGCTTGATATTCCCATCCCAAATCATGAATTGGGCTGCATCAGTTGGGTCCTTTGTTGGATGAGGTATGTGAACTTCAGCATCATTAAAATTCAGGTTTTCTATTACATCTTCCAGGAAACCATTCTTTACCCATCCTAAAATATCTTCCCCACCAACATTTTTGTACAATATTTCTGACCAGCTTGCACCTTCTTTATCGGTAAAAGTTCGTTGATTTTCGGGAACAGTTACAATTGCATGCGCTGGGAGTTCCCTTACATAATCATCCTCACTGATAAATAAATCTTCGCTGTTTGGATCTTTCCTAATATCTTTATAGAAACGAGGCTGTCCAACGCACCATTTTTTGGCTGCCATTTTGTTCTCCTTTTCAACCACCCGGTGATGGTGGATTTCTATTTACCCATAGGCCGGTCCAACTTTCTGCCTCGCAAGATTTTATGAATTCAGAATATGAATATTCTTGTCGTTTATTAGGAAATGGATTGTAGATCTCAACCCAGCCCCTATTGATTCCTTCGGGGAAAACTTTGTCTAAAACAACCCAGTGCCCTACTCTCCCGCCTCCAAGGTTTCCTGCTACACTGTCAATTCGAATAGCGGCAATTAGATAATGCGTAGTAAGCATCTTTTGGAATCTTCCCGGTGTTATTCTCAGACCAGTATGACGATCGGCAAGTCCTTTTTTAAAGCGCGTATTCGGGCTTGGATATCCATACACCTTCATTCAACATATTGTCAACCACGTCTGTCCCTGTAGTTCTATCCTTGGGTACAACTAAATGGTAATGTGTTCTATCCATTTGTTTCCACTTACTTAAGAATGTTTCAATATCATCACCACCAATGAAAGCTACACACAACTCACCGCACATATTACGCTTGATATGCCCATCCCACATCATGAATTGCGCTGCATCTGTTGGGACTTGCGTTGGATTGGGAATTGAAACTTCAAAGCCTTGAGAGGTGGGATCTTCTATCAATTCTTCAAGGTAAACATCCTGTACCCATCCGGTTCTTTCAACCCCTTGTCTGTCTATGAATTTTATTTCGGACCATTTTTGTCTATTTGCTACTTCCTGATTATCTGATACATCATAGACTCTTTTTATCGTAATGTATCTATTTTGTTTTGTGCCTCCTGGCTTGTGATACAAGCGGGCATCTTTGACACACCATTTTTTTGATCCCACAAGGCTTTCTCCTTTCTCAATGGCAAAGTTCGTTACTTTCGTTCGCTCAACTGGCAATTCAACCTATGAAAATGCACAGGTGATTGGCAACTGCCCGTTCGATACCCGGATTATCTATATCTTCAATTGGTACATTTACAATCCGGTCTTTGATCCATAAGGCAGAAGATCCGCCACCATCCAGGTTGATAGCCGTCTTCGTACTAAATTCCTCAAATATATAGCCTAACTCGCGTAATGAGAGTCCCCTGCTTTTACTGGTTCTCCCATCAGCAACGATCAGGATAAGTTTGTTGCCCTGGGTGACACCGACCGCTGTACGCGGATGTATCCTGGTATCGGTGATTTTCTGATTATATTTCCAGTTATTGATAACGTACCGATCGCCCGAAACTGCGTTATAAACTTTCTTCTTCCACTTCCTCCAGTTTGAATTAAATGAAATCCTATTATCCCGTGAGATGTTGATCCAGGGACGACCATCAAATTGCTTGTTTTGATCGACCTTTCCATCCGATGCGGAGATGGAGTTTGGAAACCCTGCGCTTCCCCAACCATCGCCATTAACAACAACATCTGCCTTCGACTTTCGTGCCATCGCGCTCACAGTTTTCAAGCCGGTATAGGGCGTAACATGGAATCGCTTATTTGCTGGATCAATGATCAAGATATGGCAGTCCGAATCGTATCTTCGCATTGCATGATACGTGACCCCGGGAAGATCAACTTCAAGTGCTTGTGGTATATGCGGCTCCTCCACGGGTTCAGTAACCTCGGCATCTAATCGCAAATAATCTTCGCTGACCCATTCCTCCTCATAGGACCTAAGTCTGGCCCAGCCTCCTTCGATTTTAGTGATCTTGACAGGCGCGCCCTTCATCAACTTGTACAGTATTGGATGGGATAAACCCGGGCCGGAGCGGACATGGAGCGTAGGCGATGCCGTTACAATAGCTTCGTGCAGGGCATCTGGCAGTGGCTTAGGGTCTGGAACAGCGCCGATATCTTCCAGGAATTGCTCATCGAACAGATTGACGTCCGCGGCTGAATATTTTGTACGATACTTATCTCCATGTAACCCCGGGAGTGAGAGCTTATCACCAGTGAATTGATGACCAATTACTTGCTCTCTATTCAATCCAGGCGGCATGGCCGGCAAGAAATCAACCATGGGCAGAATTTGGGCCTTCAGATCAGCCCAGGTCAAAGTTTGTTTGTCGCATGTAATATAATGTGCCAGCCACCATTGATACTGAGACATCCATCCAGTAGCTTGAAGAGCAAATTCGTTTACAAAGGAAGCACTTGTATAACCAAATGTTGGAAATTCAGATGCCTGAAATCTTTCAAACACCCCTTTTGCATGATCTGATAATCTACTCCCCATAAAACGCCCAACGAGATGCCATCCAAGTAACCCGCGAATTGCCCGATTCCATTGATTCCATTTTGACCACCACTGCTCGAAATCTGCAAAAACAGCGAGCACTTGGAATGCACTCGTGCGAACAATCTCCAACGTTCTGTCAACCTGTTGTGCAGCATCCCTGGTCGGGTCAATCCAGTGATAAGCTGCTACCGGCATACCGGCGTTTGAAAATATCTTTCCGTTCTTGACAAATCGATCATCCACTTTCAGGATCATCATCTGTATGGATGCTTCGTGCAGTGGTAGCGGATCTACGCCTTCAGTATAGTGCGCAATATCGACAACTAATTTATTTAACATTTGGTTCCTCCATATAGCGAATCGAACAAAATTATCTCATATCGGGTTGGGCAACTATTTATGAGGCATCACGCCATCATAGTTTATATTGGTCCACAAAAGGCGTGAGGCTTTTTCATTTTTTCAGTGAAGGTTATTGCTTGCGAATATTGTGTTTACAGGTAAATTCTGAAGATTTATTATAGAAGTAAATGAAACAATAGACATAGTGAAAAGATAGTGCATCATAAGGGTCA
>CAZCPP010000349.1:0-4632 GCA_964500655.1 uncultured Anaerolineaceae bacterium
CTTTTTGCCTGACCACCATATGTGGCTTTTTCACGGAGATTCCCAAAGAGCCAAAGAATTAGATATTGCAGTCGAGATATAAAGTCGAAGTTGTTGAGTTGAAAGAAAAGGTCAGAGCCGCCCAATCCAGCGTCAAGGTGACCCGAAAAGGGCGGGTTGGTACTGGACGAGGAGTTGCAACGATGCATAGAAAACCATGTGGTACAAAAACTGGAGTGTATCATGACCGAGAACCTGATATCTAACCAATCCCACCCCCTGGGGAAATTCAGCAAATCATATATTCCCAGGGTTGTCCCTGGTAGGGTGATGCTAGGCACCGCCATCTTCTGCGGGGTGATGAGCCTGGTGGAGTTTATCACTGCTACAAGTAAATATCTGGGCCCGTCAAATACCGTGTTAAGTGATCGTTATCGCCAGGATGCTATTATGATCGCGACTACCCTGGGAACGATATTTTTGGCCTTGACAATTTTTATTGGTTTATTGTATTACACGCATATAAAGCACCGGGTTGATCTTTATGAACATGGCATTGTTGTGGTCACGTGGCGTGGAAGCATATCTTTCACTTGGCATCGTATTGAAGATTATCAAATAGAGCCCATTTACGGGCGAAGCAGAAGACCGGTCAACTGGAATGTTACACTGATACGCAATGATGATACAAAAGCCCAATTCCGCGGGTTGGAGGATTTAGGAGCCTTGATCCGCATTCTCGAGCGAAAGATCCCCTGAGAATTGGTGTCTTTTCGAAAATTGCGTTAAAAAAAATGAAACGGAGTAAAAATGAAAATTCTATTAATCGGTGGAAAGGGTACGATAGGGAATAAAGTTAGCGCACATCTTTCGAAGAAGCATGAAGTCATCATTGGGGGAAGAAATTCGGGTGACGTGATTGTAGATATCGCGGACAGCAAATCGATCCAAGCAATGTTTGAATCCCTAGGCAATCTTGATGCAGTGGTCTGTATCGCTGGGGAAGCGAAATGGGCAGCTTTTGATTCAATGACGGAGGAAGATTTTTATATCGGATTGAAGAGTAAATTAATGGGACAGGTGAATCTTGTACGCATTGGGCAGAATTTTATAAATCCCGGCGGCTCTTTCACGCTGACTACCGGAATCCTGGCTGATCATCCGGTCCCATTAACCACCAGCGCTGCCATGGTCAATGGGGGCATACACAGTTTTGTAAAAGCTGCAGCTTTGGAGTTAAAGAATGGGATCAGGATTAATGTTGTGTCTTCGGGGTTGGTGGAAGATGCAGTCGAAAAGTACGAGGAGTATTTCCCTGGCTATAATCCCATTCCGATGAATAAAGTGATAAATGGGTATGTGAAAAGTGTTGAAGGAAGTGCAACTGGCGAGATAATTAGAATGTACGATAATTGCTGAATTTATTGATGAATTTTTACTATAGATAGACATTGAATTATATCCAGTGCATCAGAGATAAATACGAAAATTCCCGGGGTGAATCGACAGAATTATTCCAGGAAATTATCTGCATATCGGAAGAGATTGGTCTGGATGCAGCCCTTTCTCTATTGGAAAACTGCGTAATCGATAAAAGATTAGCTTGGGCGAAGGCAAATCTTGAGGGAGTGGGCAAAACTGATAATCCAGTGCTAGATGGCTATCGCTGGTTCTACGAGGACTATTTAGGCTTATTTGTACCAGAAGATGGTGAGATCGTTGAGTTGTCTGAAAAAAGAATCATATCGCGCTGGTGGAATCCTTGTTCCACGCTAGATGCCTGTCAGAAATTTGGTTTCGATACAAGGGTGATTTGCAAAATTGCTTATCATCGACCGGTAAATGAATTTCTCAAGCAACTACATCCCAGTTTGCGCTTTGAGCGTAACTATGATTGCCTCAGGCCGCATACATCCTATTGTGAAGAGATAATTTTTTTGGGAGAATAGGCAAATTTCTTCGCATTTCTAAAGTGATAGTTTGAGTGAATCCAAAAAAGTCGTATCTTAAACCGTCAACGGTGATATTTGAATATCTACTGTGTTGAAAATAGTCGAGCATCAAAGGATATTTAAGCTTTCAAAAAGAATCTGGGGATTTCTTGCACTACGATCAGCTCTCGTTTGCGAGAGAAAATCAGAATTATATAGGGCAACACATAAATATAAAATGCTGGAAAGCAAAAATGGTGAAAGAAGTGCATTTTCATTATTAGTGCGTTTTGTTTCCACCAACTTTTGTGCAATAATGAGTTTGTAACATTACTCATTTCTCCGAATAATGGAGATTGTGTTTCTCTGTAAGCCAAGTAGATGTGCAAGATGAAAATGAGACGACGTCAGTTCCTGAAAGTGCTAGGGTTGATAGTCACCAGTCCCTTGCTGAAAGCATGTGATAGTATTTTAGGTACACACACTGCAACACCTACTGTCACTCCATCAATCACGCCTTCACCAACAGATATAAACATTCCTCCATCAGTAACCATACCTGAAACTCCGACCCAGGCTCCTACCCCGGCTATAGGAGAATTCTTTTGCCTGCATCCTTTTATCGAAACGCATCCAGAAGCTGTGTTCATCAAACATACTAATGTCTCTGTCAAAACAGATGCCCAAGCCAAACGGGATGCAGGCTATAAAATCGCGCAGGAGATTTTTGTCTATGGAAGCATGGCGGGCATCCCGATTTCACACAAGCTCGCTATTAAAGCAAATGTAACTTATACGGAAGGCATGGGGAAAACCGAAGTCGGTATGGGGATTATTACCGACGTGCATTTCATGGAAGGATTGATCGAAGGCCTGAAAGGACTAGGTTTTCAGTCGAACAAAATATTTCTCAGGGAAGGCAACTGGCTCAAGGATGGCTATTGCGCCGCCGATCTCCCCTCGACCGGATACATGGAGATGGCTGAGCGGTCAGGAATCAACTCATTATACTTTCCTAATGGCCGCCGTATCACTGACTTGACGTTGGAAACTCTCGAAGAAGGGACAGAAGTCATCTGGAAGGAATGCCCTGATGGGGTAGTATTCAGACGCGTAGGGTATATTTCACCCTATAACCAAGAAGATTCCTGGCTCTTCAATATCTCAAAATTTAAAACGCATGGTATGGGGATGACTCTTTGCACTAAGAACTTGCAAGGTATGTGCGTTAGTCCTCACGTCCGCTTTTGTGAAAATGGGAAGGCAACCTCTCACCATCCGGATTTTGTTTTAAAGGATTTCCAACACAATTTTGAAGACAATGTTGCTGCGTTGTATACACAGCACTTACATGCTGGCATCCCTCGCTGGGATCGACCAGGTACGAATTACGATAGCGGCTATGGAATGGAGAGGTGGGCACAGCGTACCTGTGATTCACTTTCTGTAACCAATGTCGGTTTAAGTCTAATTGAGGGAATCTACGGGCGGAACGGCAATGGCTTTATGAATGGTCCCGGCCCTGGTGGCATAGCCGAAGATTTCATGACCAACAGCCTTATCTTTGGGAAAGACCCTTTCCGAGTAGATATAATTGGCACATGGTTGGCTGGTCATGAACCGGGAAATTTTGGCCTATTCCACATTGCAAAAGAACGTGGTCTCTCAACTGTTACTAACCCTTGGGAGATCCCGGTCTACCTTTGGGATAAAAACAAACCACAACCGACGTCTTTAAGCAACTTTAATCGAGTCCCATTGGTAACCACATATCTGCGCAGGGACTACAACGGTCAGACTGAAGCGCGGTATCATATGGTTGATGAGCCCTATACCTATTAATACACTAGTTACTTATGTAAGGATCAGATAAATTGAGATCTTTTGCGCGAGTTGGATATCATTATCTAGATGGAGGTTTTAAATGAGCATACATATCAGTGCAAAACAAGGGCAAATTGCTCCTACTGTTCTTATGCCCGGAGATCCGATGCGGGCCAAACATTTTGCGGAAACATTATTGGAAGACATTATTTGTTTCAATGAGGTACGCGGAATGCTCGGGTATACAGGTAGCTATGGAGACAAAACCATCTCATTTATGGGATCTGGTATGGGCATGCCAACCTTATCCATCTATGTCAATGAGTTGGTGCGCGAATATGACGTCAAAACGATCATGCGTGTTGGCACGTGTGGTTCGTTTCAACCAGATTTGAATATCGGTGATGTTGTGTTGGCAATGACGGCCTCAACAGACTCGCATGTCAACAAACTCCAATTTGGAGGCATGGATTATGCGCCTGCCGCCAGTTTTGATCTTTTACTAAAGGCATATGAGGCAGCCAAAGAACTTGGGATCGATGTGCATGTGGGCGGGATGTTGGCAAGTGATACGTTTTATCATGATGATCCGGATTGGTGGAAAATATGGGCTGACTATGGCGCGCTGGTGGTGGAAATGGAGACGAACGCGCTTTACACCTTGGCAGCAAAATTCAAGATTGATGCGCTCTCAATCCTGACTGTCAGCGACAGCCTTGTGACTGGCGAAACCGCATCAGCTGAACAGCGCGAAAAGGATTACTCCAAGATGGCAAAAATCGCATTAGAGATTTCACCATAATTCTGTGCATACTTGCAACAAAGACACATCTCGTTGTCCCACATTTTATTGTCTGTAAATAGGGTCTAAAACCCCTGCCTTTCAGGCAGGCCGTTT
>CAZCPP010000350.1:0-4589 GCA_964500655.1 uncultured Anaerolineaceae bacterium
CCTAATCAGCGTACCCCCATATATGGCCTCTCCACGCGAAATCCCAAAGAAGGGACATTTTCTCGCTCAACAGGGTGAAAAATCATGCATATGTTATAATTTGAACATTCGGGGGAAGACAGGCAACGCGAGAAGATGATCGTTGTACGTCTCAACAGACCCTGAATCATCACCTGCGACCAGAAAATTCGAGTCACTGGTGTTTTTTTTCTCTGTTTGACTACAAAAATATTCTGAAAGGAGCTGCCGTGAAAACTCTCATCGCTGGCGCGCTGGGCGAATGTGTCCATGTGGCTGGGGTTTCAAAATTTCTACGTCTGGCTGAGCAGGCTGGCTGGAATACCAAATTCCTTGGCCCGGCAGTCCCTCTCGAAAAGATGTTAGAAGTTGTCAAACAGACTCAGGTAGAAATTGATGGCGAGCAAATTTTGGTAGGCGTATCCTACCGGTTGACGCCTGAAACCGGGGAGCGTTTGTTAGGTCAGTTCGCCGAGGAGGCTGCGGATTTACACGAAGCCGGCGTTCGCTTTGTGTTCGGTGGTACGCCGCCAGTTGTTGAGCGCGCAGAAAAGATCGGTTTCTTTGAACGATCATTTAATGGCACGGAACCGGTCGAGGAAGTATTGGCTTATCTCAAGGGGCAGACCCATGAGATGACTGCTGATGATTTTCCGCAAACTATGGTTGAGCGCATACAGTGGAAGGCTCCATATCCGATATTGCGTCATCACTTTGGTTTACCGACGATGGAAGCTAGCGTTGCAGGGATCCAGCAGATCGCAGAAGCTAAGGTTTTGGATGTCATCTCATTAGGCATCGATCAGGATGCGCAGGAAAACTTCTTCCATCCTGAACGACAGGATGCGCGTCGCACCGGTGCGGGTGGTGTACCTGTCCGTAGTGCAGACGATTATCGCGCACTGTTTCAGGCCAGTCGCCGTGGAAATTTCCCATTGTTGCGCACCTATTCGGGTACGGATGATTTTCTTGAACTTGCCGAGATGTATGTGGATACGATCAATATCGCCTGGTGTGCCATTCCACTGTTTTGGTTCAACGCCATGGATGGACGCGGACCATGGGATTTAGAAGGTTCGATCCGCGAGCATCAGACGGTGATGGCATTTTATGGCGAGCGGAATATACCTGTTGAACTCAACGAGTCTCATCACTGGGGGATGCGAGATGCGCCGGATGTGGTTTGTGTCGTTTCTGCATTTTTGGCAGCTTATAATGCGCGCGCTTTCGGTGTGAAGGAATATATTGCGCAACTCATGTTTAATAGCCCTGCGGAGCTTTCCGATAAAATGGATTTGGCCAAAATGATGGCCATGTTGGAAATTATTGCCCCTCTTGCTGAAGAGAACTTCAACATCTACAAACAAACACGCACCGGTTTGCTTAGTTATCCGGTTGAGATCAATGCCGCTCGAGCGCATCTTTCAGCCAGCATCTACCTGCAAATGGCCTTGCGCCCCGATATCATTCACATTGTTGGCCACACAGAAGCGGATCACGCAGCTACTGGGGGAGATATCATCCAAGCAGCGCGGATGGCGCGGCGTGCTATCGAAAACGCGATGGGTCAACCGGATTTAACGGCTGACACAGAAGTGCACGCTCGCGTTGTTGAGTTGGTGAAGCAAGCCCAGGTTACGCTTGAAGCGATCAAATCTATCGCTTCTGCTGATGTTTCAGATCCATGGATTGATCCTGCAACATTATCAAGGTCTGTGTCGCTAGGCATTATGGATGCACCCCAGTTAGGAAGCAATGAATTTGCATGTGGAGAAATCATCACCCAGGTTGATGATCGTGGCGCATGTGTTGTTTTGAATGAAGCCAGTAAATTAATTTCCGAGCACGAACGTTTAGAAGAATTTGTCTCATAATTTGATTGGAGGGATGTGTGAAAAAAATTCAACGATACACTGTAATTGGTGCCGGCCATGGCGGTAGGGCTATGGCCGCTCACTTGGCCTTGATGGGCTTTGATGTTACTTTGTACAATCGTAATCCAGACCACACCGAAGGAATTAGGGCACGAAAAGGTATAGACTTAGAGAGCGGAGAGGGTGGCCCGCATGGTTTCGCGGAATTATCTTTGGTTACCTCAGATCTAAAAGAGGCCGCTCAGAAGGCAGAAATGATCATGGTAGTTGTTCCATCTTCTGCCCACATGAGCATAGCTACAAATATCGCTCCCCATCTTCGAGATGGGCAAATAATTGTTTTGCACCCCGGGCGCACTTGTGGGGCTATTGAATTCGATAAAATTTTACGTGATTCAGGATGCAAGGCTAAAGTCATAATTGCTGAAGCAGAGACTTTTATTTATGCTAGCCGAGCGGAAGGGCCAGCACAATCACGTATCTTCAGAATAAAGGAAGCGGTTCCACTGTCGGCCTTGCCTGCTGTGGAAACTGAGCGCGTTTTAGAAGCCATCCAACCAGCCTATCCCCAATTCATTGATGGGGTAGATGTGTTGCATACTGGTTTGAATAATATGGGTGCCATTTATCACCCTTGTATAACAATATTGAATGCGGGCTGGATTGAAGCTACACATGGTGATTTTCAGTTCTATATTGACGGTGTTACGCCCAGCGTGTCTCACATATTGGAAGTGTTAGATCGAGAGCGAGTGACGATTGCTTCAGCTTTAGGTATTCGTGCTAGAACTTCGATGGAGTGGTTGGAATTAGCATATAACACATACGGTGATACCCTGCATGAAGCCATCCAAAACCAACCCGGATATTACGGCATTAAAGCACCCAGTTCACTGAAACATCGTTACATATTTGAAGATGTACCAATGAGCTTAGTGCCAATGGCCGCCTTAGGAAAGCGTTATGGCGTTAGTGTGCGTGGAATGGATAGTATGATACGCATGGCGAATTTCATGCATCGGACGGATTATTTACGGCGTGGGCGCACACTGGGCCGTTTGGGTATCGAGCAATATAGTGTTACAGAATTAAAAAGGTTTGTTCGCGAAGGTCGCCGTCGCTAGGGAATTTTGAATTAGACTTCAATAGATCTCTTGCCTGAGTGTTGAGCAGGATTGAAAATAGACTTTTGCATGAGCTCTAATATTTTCAGGAGCATAGATGCCCTTACTGTTGCTGATCCGTCATGGTGAAAATGAATACGTCAAAACCGGCAAAATGGCCGGGCGATTACCCGATGTTCACCTGAATGAGCGGGGAAAACAACAGGCCGAACAGCTTGCTCAGGCACTTAAAAAAGTACCATTAAAAGCAATCTACGTCAGTCCTTTGGAGCGTGCAGTTGAAACTGCTGACCCAATTGCAGCGGGGCGCAAATTCAAAATTCAATTGCGACCTGCACTGATGGACAATGACATCGGAAAGTGGCAAGGACGTTCTCTTAAACAGGTAAGCAGGACGAAAAAATGGAAAATTGTCCAGCGGGCACCTTCGAGATTCACATTCCCAGAAGGCGAATCGTTTCTTCAGACCCAGACACGCATCGCTTCTTGCCTGGACGAGATAGCTGCTTCCCATAAACCAAAACATATCGTCGCTGTTGTTTTTCATGCCGACCCAATAAAACTGGCCGTCGCACATTATATTGGGCTGCCACTCGATCAATTTCAGCGGCTGGGATGCGATACTGGCTCCGTTACATCTTTATATGTAGGTGAAGGTAGCGCACACTTGTTGCGCTTGAATCAAAGGCCCCCATTTGATTTTAAAATCCATTAGTAGGGGCGATTAGAGCCCCTACTAATTATCGGCGGATGTTATTACCGCGATCATTACCTTGAGCCGACATGCCGATCGGGTGATAGGTCGGTTCATAACGCTGAGAAGCTGAGGTAGCCGAAACAGGTCTCGGTTTTGGGCGCGGCGAAGCGGTTGAGGGGCGTGAAGCTGGTTGCCTTCGAGGCTGAGAGTATGATCGTGCGGGGCGACGGGCATCAACTCTGAAAATATTGTCGCCTGCCAACGAGAAGGTCCCAATAATCAGTACACGGATTAACCATACCATCACAGCTACAAATACGGGCACAGTTTTTGTGAGGGTGGCTTGACTGACGAGCGGACTACCAAGGGCAGTGTGATCCATAACTGCAATCGAGATACCCCACCAAGTTAGGCTGGCATTCATTGCAGCGGCCAGCAGCCAGGCGCCAAACAGGTACCAAACTTCGGCAGGCTCTTCATGGCCTCTCTCCGGCGTAAACAGACGCGCGATTCCTGCAAAGTCTATACCACAAAATGCAACCGAGAGAATGGTTGCCCAGCGAAAACCGGCAAATTTGAGATCATGGCCAAGTAGGTCTGTAAGAGCAAAGTCAGTGGTGGAATAGTTGAAAATCTCGAAAGCCAGCAGTGCACCAAGCAATATACCTCCGAAGAGCGTTCCACGCGGAACGCCATTTTTGAAGGGGGAGTTTAGAAAACTAAGTGGGCTGGAACGATTATTCATTGGAGACTCCTTTCAAATATCCAACAACTCTAATTATAGAACAATTGTTCTATTTGTCAAGGTTAAAAACACTCTGCTACAGGGCTTTCTTAAAGTAAGGTATAAGGGTTGAAAAAAGAGACCTTCCTCGG
>CAZCPP010000351.1:0-4577 GCA_964500655.1 uncultured Anaerolineaceae bacterium
AAACGGCCTGCCTGAAAGGCAGGGGTTTTAGACCCTATTTACAGACAATAAACAGCGGCTATACCAGCTATGTAGACTTGTACGAGGAATACTACGATTTTGTGAAAAACACCGGGCGCATGGAGCGATATAAACCAATTGCTGCCCACCGCCAAGTGATTGAAAAAATCGCCAATGCACTCAACCCAAAAGACCGGCGTTTCTACTTCCTTTCAGGAAGCTATGGAACAGGCAAATCACATTTAATGTTGATGCTTGCCAACTATTTTGCAAACCCTAGTGATGTACCTGAAATCGAGACGTTTTTTAAAAATTATGAGGACGCTCAAAAAGAAGTTTTGCTAAAACCAGGTGAATCACTAAAAGAACGTAAAGCCGCTTCACTCAAGGAAGCAAGGAAATCAGGACGATACCTTGTTGCACTTAGCCGATTTAGTCTCAATCTAGATTTTGAGGGGGCATTATTGCGTGCGCTTGAAGATGCATTACAGAAAGACGAATCAAAGATTATTTTAGACACTCATTATAGCGAAGCCCTTCGTCGGATTGATGATTGGCGAGAACGTCGAAATGAAGATCGCTTTTACAATGATTTAGAGACAGTAATTAGTAAGTCATTTCCGGATTGGACACTTAATGATTTGATCGATGGGTTAGAGAGATTTGATGAGCAGGCTTTAGCAACATTTAAAGCCTGTTTCCAAACTGTTACAGATTCCGAGTTTACATATAAAAAGGACAATCTTCGAGACATTATTACTGATTTCTTGAGTAATTCTGAATTCAAATCCAACTACAAGGGAATTGTGTTCCTTTATGATGAATTTGGCGATGCAATTGACAAAAACCTTGTACAATATTCGCCCCTATTGGATTTTGCACAATTTTGTGCCAGCTCTACACTTGAAAAAGGTGGAGCGGTTATTTTTGTTGGAACTGGGCATAAGGCATTCCGCAACCATGGTCAAATTGGTGATCTGAACGCTGAAACGCTCGAAGCACGCGTTTCTGAAATCGGCCTCCAGACTCAGGGTATGGAAGATTTAATTGCTGCTATTGTCCAACCTGTAAAAGATAAACCGGATTGGAAAAAGCAAGTTCAGTCGCAAACCGGAAAATTCACCTGGTTCTCTAGCGAGTGCAATCGCTTGCGTTTATTTGATTGGCTGCCAGCTCCCAAAATTAAAAACAACATTATTCAAAATATATATCCAATGCACCCGTTGGCAACCTATGCGTTACTCAAACTCGCCGGTGAAGCGGGTTCAGATAATCGTTCAGTGTTCAAATTCTTTGCACCTGAATTTGAAACCGGCGAAAAGGGCTGGATAAATGTTCAATCACATTCATATCCTTGGTTTTTGGAAAACCACGAAATTATTGAACAAAACAAACTTGCACTCTACACTTCTGATTTGCTAGTAGATTATTTCAAAGATGATCTAAAGGCAACCAACAATCGTCTTGTGGACAAAGTTAAAGCAGCAGTGATTAATTATGAAGCAACCTTACGGGAATTAAATGCTTATTTAGCTCGAAAATCGGAAGAACAATTGTTTGAAGAAATTGATGATTTGATGCTACGTATCATCAAAGTTATGTTAGTTAATGAGATTTCGAGTACACAAGACGCTCCGATTGCAAATATTCCTCAAAACATAGAATTTGCTCTCGATGCTGTTTCACCTGAAGAAAAAAAACAAGTTAGTGAGCGTCTAAAGTTACTCTCTACTGCTGGAATTCTTTATAACAACCAGGGTGTCTATGAACTGATGCGTGGTGATCGCAAGGATATTCAGCGTTTGGTAGAGCAATATAAAGCCAATCCGGATAATCGACCAACAAATTTATTGGATAGTTTCTTGACATTTAGCCCTCTCAAGAAAGATGAAGTTTATTTAGATGCTAAAGGCTACAATGACGAATACAACGAAGATAAACGCTTGAAAGTACATTTTGCAACTCCAGCAACATTATTGGAGAAGCAGGTTGTTGATGGGGATGAATTGTCATACTTTGAAGCCCTAGAAGTGGAACGAAGGAAAATTTCCAGTGCAACGAGTGGATACGAGGGTTCAGCAGTTTATGTTTTTTGTGATAACGACAATGATATTGATAAAGCAAAAAAGGTTGTATCCAAGAACGACCAACAACGTGTAGTTGTTGCTGTTCCGCGTAATCCCAATAGTGTCTATGATGCCATCTTCACATTGAAAGCATTAGAAAGCGATTGGTTCAAGAAGCAGGCGCAAGAATTTAGCCCTTACGAAAGAGCAGAAGAAAAGAAAATTCGCGATGATGCTACTAAGGATTTGGGAGAAGCGAAAAAAGCATATTTTTCGAACGCAAAGGTTTTCTGGTTTGGAGTAAAAGCTTCAGAAATTCCTGCCCAAGAAGATAAGCGGCATGATGTAGCCCGTTGGATGATGCAAGAAATCTACGGTACAAAACGCAATACTTTTGGACATAATGAGTTTAACAAAACTCACATAAATATAAGTGGACAAGTTCGTGCAGTATTCAAGGAAGCCGGTAATATTCTCTGCGAAGTGTCACATTCGATTCGTGTAAATTGGGCTTGGGCAGATAATAGGGGTGGCACGAAATACTTGCGTAAATGTTTTGTTGACCACCAGGCTCTAAGCATCTCAAAAGTAGAGGGTGATTCGCGTTACCTAGAGCCTGAAAAAGACTTGGACAAATTCCGTGCTGCTTTACCTGCTTACGCAAAGCTTTTAGAAGATTTGGCTGCATTGGAGGGTAAAGGGCATGTGAATTTTCTGCAATTCCTGAAACCATATTTTGAAGAGTATGGACAAGGTGAAATTGCTGTTACCCTCATGGTGTTACTCGCTCGGCGTTTCTATGGTGATAGTCTGCGCTTCAAAATCGAGCCAAACATACTGACTGACATCCAGTTTGGATCCAGTGAAGATATGCTAAACCTGGTACAGGGATATTCTCCTTCTGCCGTTATCCTATTTGAGGCGATCAGTGCTGAAGACCAGGAGTATTTTGGCAAGGTAACACAGATTTTCACCAACCAACCTGCTGGAGCAGGGACAGTATATTCGGTTAGCGGGGCGTATCAGGCGATGGTTAATTGGTGGGATGATCTACCTATAATCGCACGTTCGCTCGGGTTCTATGAGGAAGAGGATAGCCCAATGGCCGAAATGCTCAGTCAGGCTAAAACAAAAGACCCATTCCGATTTATTAAATACGATTTGCTGGAGATAGTCGGCCAGACACCAGGGGAAGTTCTGTCTGCCACGAAGCTTGTGCCCATTGAAGTGCGCCTGAAAGCCTTTAAAACGGCTGCTGAAGCTGTAGAGTCCTACGTGGAAGGGCGGATTCTCTCCGAAATCGCCAAAGTTTTTAACGCGGATTCTGACTTAGATGTAGATATTCAGGCAGCTATGAAAAACTGGCACAATGGCTTAAGCAATATTCAAAAAGATTCGCTTGCATCATTCCATAATAATGACAGTAAGCCTCTGGTCAAATCCACCGCCTATGCAAATATCCGTGAATTGCTGTTCAATACCTTGCCAGAGGCTTATTCACTTGGAAGCATCAGTGAATGGATGACTGATTACATTCCCAACTATATTCAGCGAGTGAAAAATGGAAAGGCTCATATCGAGACCAAAGCTCCGCAGATAGGATTACTCAAAGTAGAGTTTGATAATGCATTGAAAGAGCATGGGAATCAAGTGACCTACAAAGGTGAGTTGGTTCTGCATGCAGATACGGAAGATGGTAAGGGGACGATCTATTACACAGAAAACGGTACCGACCCAATGTCCAGCAAGCAGCGTCAAACGTTGAAGCCTGGAAACACCTTGACCATCAAGGGCAATCGAAAGGTGAAGCTGACAGTTGCAGATGACAAAGGCAATTACAGTGCCGTAAAAATCATCGAGGCAATCGATGAATTAGAGAAATATAGTATTAAACGTCCAACGCAACAAGCTGCTTTTGATGAAACCATCACCTTTGTATTTCCGAAGACCAAAGATGCTGCTCAAACAACCATTGAAACCTTTTTAAAGGCGCTCAAAGAATCTGGTCTTTACAATGAAGACGAACTAAAGCAGGCTATCCAAGATGCTTTGGATTCTCTGAAGTAACCTCCTAAGGCTCTCACTGCATGACCACTTATTACCGGAACGAGACACTATTTTCCGAAATATACCTAGAAGAAATTACACGCCAACCGGAGCATGATGATGTGTTGGCTTCGCTCCGCGTTTTGCGTGAGTACCGTGATTATGCAGATACTTCCAGCCTGGATGCGTGGAGGCAATCTTACGTCCAAGAAGTATTAGCAGCGCTTGGATTCAATTCACAGGCAAAAGAATCCGGTTTAACCATGCTATACCCCATTGGCAGCGTTGACCATCCTGTTTCATTGTGTTTGGTGACCATGCCTGATGAAGATTTGGACAACACCAGCTTGGGACGCAATTGGGCTGAAAAAACGATCCGTGCTTTGCGTGAACATGAAATGCAATGGGGTTTACTGACGAACGGTAAACTGTGGCGCATATATCACCTAGAAGAAGCGACACCCT
>CAZCPP010000352.1:0-4565 GCA_964500655.1 uncultured Anaerolineaceae bacterium
CATTTTACACCCCCGCATATGGGGGCCTCCACGCTAATTCCTATTGAGCCAGAATCTTCTACTCAGATTTCATAAACTATTGCTTCTTGCATAAATCGCTAAACTTCCAAGTCGTTTTTTTAGCGCAAAAATGAACTGTTAGGTCTAGATAATTACGCAATACTCTGTAACTGATAAAATCAAGGTATCTACAGAGTGCTGCGTAAATATCTAAACTGACTCTTTGAATTACACAGGTAATTCACTAGATGCAAGTTTAGAAAAATATGCAAAAAGCAGTAATTCTGGTATTGGGTGTCATCTTCAATTTATCGGAGGATCAATATGTCAATGAAAGACCCAAAATTATCTCGCCGAGATTTTTTGAAAATATCGGGTACTACCGCTGCCGCTTTGGCACTTGCAGGCTGTGAATTTGGAGGGAATAGAGGCCGAGCAGACCTTGTTTTGTTGAACGGCAAGGTCATCACTGTGGATGATAAGGACTCCATCTCACAGGCAGTGGCTGTTAGGAAGAGGAAAATTTTAAAAGTTGGGGCGAACGAAGATGTGACGAATCTGATTGGAGAGAATACTCAAGTTATACAGTTGGACGGTAAGTGTGTCACGCCAGGGCTAGTGGATTCGCATATCCACGTGTTGTACTTTGGCAAGCAAGCTTGGGAGGGGTTTACTGAGATCCGCCCTCCGACGGTAAATTCAAAAGAATCCCTGCTTGAAACACTAATTGAGAAAGCTGCACAGATACCAGTCGGGGAATGGATATCCGGTAACCAGGGATTTCTCCTACCATTAAGCGATGTACCAACCCTGGAGGAGCTGGACGCAGTTACCCCAGATCATCCCGTCTATCTAAAACATATGAGCGGACAGTTTGGCATCGTCAACAGCAAGGCACTGGTACTTGCCAGCGTCGATGCATCCACACCAAACCCAACCGGAGGAGTGGTCGTTAAGAACCCTGACACTGGAGAGCCAACCGGCTTCTTGAGCCACTACAGCGCTCAAAACCTGGTGGGTAGATTTGCACCGGGATGGGGAGATCGGACGGAAGAAGAACTCTATGCAGATCTACTGCGTGGCCAGGAACTTTGCCTGGCAGCCGGATATACCAGCGGTCAGGACGTGATCGTTGGCTCTGCCAGAGATGTGGCCATCTATCGCCAGGTAGCTGAAAGCGGGGACCTCAAGATGCGTATGTACCTGATGCAATATGTACCCTCCGCAAAAGTGGCAAAAGATGAAATAGAAAACGCAGAAGCCTTTAAAATAGAAGATATGCTTACCTTTGGGGGTTGGAAAATGGCTGTTGATGGCGGAGGATCGGCTGGTACATCTCTGATGTACGATAAAAGCCTGGCTACCTCCAACCGTAGTTACCCTTACTATGACCAAGAAGTGTTAAATAAAATGGTCACTCGTTACCATAAAGAAGGATACCAAACCTCCTTCCACTGTTCTGGCGACTTGGCCATTGATATGGCCATCAACGCTATAGAGGCTGCACTAGAAGCCAAACCTGATTCAGACCACCGTCATAAAATCGAGCATGCCCTTTGGCCAAGAGAAGAGTCGTTAAAACGAATTCGAGACCTGGGCATCCATATTTCCACCCAACCCCAATGGATCAGCTTGCTTGGAGATGCCTACAATAAGATCAGCAACCAGGAAACCATGGATAGATTCATGCCCTTGCGTAGTATATTGGAAATGGGTATTTCACTCTCGTTTGGCTGTGATGTTCCAGCAACCCCGGTTTTGGAACCCAACTGGGCTTTCGCTGGCGCGCTGACCCGCACAACCTTCACTGAAAATATATATAACGAAGACCAGGCCCTCACCATGAAAGAAGCTTTACGAATCCACACCATGGGCTCCGCATATGCGTCTTTCGAGGAGAAGATAAAAGGTTCTATTGAGAAAGGGAAATTGGCGGATATGGTTGTGTGGTCCCATGATTTGTATTCACTTGATCCCTGGAATGATCTCAAAGATTTGAAAGCTGAAACTACTATCGTGGACGGTGAGGTGATTTAGCTTTCCTTATTCGCCGACGCAAAAAACGAGCGGAGTAAACTCACGCTCGTTTTTTATACTTATTCAGCCTTGTTTTCTTCTATGATCTTGAGGTTTGTCTCTTTCAGGTTCGCAAGTAGCTCACCTAGATTTTTTACTTCATCATCGGTGAGTTTTTCCCAAGGTGTAAAGAAGTTATTATTTGTTTGTGCTTCCGCGTCGTCGCGAATTTTCTTACCTTCATCGGTCATTTTATAGCCATCCTCACCCGGTCCGATCCAACCTTGCTGCTCAAGCCTTTCTAAAGTTTTAGTGTAGTCCTTGGCAGTATATTCGCGGTAAGGTAAGCGCTCTACCAGCTTTTCCCCAGTATTTGCTTCCCCATTCCAGACGAAAGTAAATACTTCCCAAACATGACCGCTGACGCCAATGGGTTCCCAGGCAGTGATGTGCGCGTCGTCGCGGAATGCGTTCAAATCATCAAGGTGCTGATCGATTTTAGCCAGCGAACCAGCTTCTACCTTAGGATGACCGTTATGACTGATTTCCAGACACAGATTGCCATTGGGTAAATCATTTTTAGTGCAGGCTAGCACCAGTTTGTCAAAAATCGTGTCTAATTCTTCTAAATATTCCGCTGGGAATTTGTTGAGCTCGTTGATGTGATTATAGAAAGCTTCATGTGTCGCGCGGATAGCGTTGGCGCCTTTTTCGGAAGCCACGTAACCACCCTTTTCGCCTGGATTGAGGTAGTCGGCTTTGGCAGTATCTGCTAGTAGCTTGCTCACCCCCTCTGGTTTGGCATAGGGATTGCGTTTGCTATACAATTCAGCAGTTAAAGGTTTGAGTGCTAAATAACTGGCTACAAAGGTGGGGTTATAAAACCGTTGTTCGCTGAAATGTTTTTCAAACTGCGCCCCCATGATATCTTGCGCTAACGGGTAGATGGATGCGGATGTTTCGCCAATCAATTCCCATGTTTTCTGGTTGTCTCTCATTGGTAGCTCCTTTTTGACTCCTCTTGCAGCATACCAAAATTCGACGAAAATAAAAGCCTCTGGAGAGGGGTTCTATAATTAGAGAACTTCTATGGGGTATTGGGATACAAAGTGTGTCCCTCAACTATTGCTACTTGCATAAATCGCTAAACTTCCAAGTCAGTTTTTTAGGGAAGAAATAAACTATTGGGTCTAGATAATTACGCAATACTCTGTAATAAGTGCAACTACATACTTAATGCCACAAATAAGCTCAGGATTGATATGGCCCAGAATATTATCCACGAAAAGTGCTTAAATTTCGTGAAAGCGCTAGAGAGTATACCGCTCAATAAGAACACAGCTGAAATGATGATCAGTGTCTGTTTTGGCAGGTTATCAGTTGGTGCTGAAAAAATATATAGAATAGCCGCAAATCCCCACCAAGCGATGGTGGTTAAATGCCATGCAAACCGCAGTACACGTTTAGTGAACCAATCTCCTCCAAACAATCTTGGTAGATTGTTTCTTCTTAAGAGCCTGATCAGGATAGCACGCTCACCTAGATAAGAATGTAACACGCCGATTAGTATTGCCAATACTGCAGCCAGTTTTAACATATGTTTCCTTTTTTATATTTATCGGATTATTATTTTCGCTCAAAGTCAATTATGGTGAAAAGGTGTGTAAACAATGTCTAGAAAACATGGATCGTTTCAAATATTACTGTGAGTTCGTTGCCTTGTTTTTCCAGCCGGTAACTTGCAATTAGATCGGACCATTTCCCATTTAGTGGCCAGTCATAGTGAACATACCCAATTCGATTGTCATTATATTTTCCAGGTTCTACTTTTTGTCTGCGATTTTCACCCTTTGCATTGGTAATGGATGTTACTTTGAATACTTCACTACTGGGATGTGGTTCGGGAAGTCCATAGCCGTTGATAACGCTTTTCATTAACTCGGGCGTCCATCTGTAATATGGATCTTGACTCGTTCTATTATAAGCAGAATCATAATCTTCATTGGCAAGGTCTGCCACCCATTTTTCAATGAGATTGATAACCATTGGTGCTAGTTGAGTCATGGGGTAGCCAAGCCCGCGTTGACACTGGGTTGGGCAGTGATTTTCGGCTGGTTGGTGTGACACTGACATAATTTGGACGATGCTTCGGTCTACCATAATTATCCGAAAGCCCCCTTTGCTTTACTCGTTTCCACATTCATCTACGCTATCTTCACAATTTCTCGATAATTGGTTGTTAGTATGCTGATGAAGAAAAATAATATTCGTCATTCACTATTAGTATAAAAGCATTGATGGAGAATTCTGCACTTATCGCTATCAGCAAAAGGAGCAAACAATGAATGCTAAACCAACAAACAATATGAACCGTCGCAGCTTTTTGAAATTAGCCGGGATCACGGTGGGTGCCTCCGCTGCCGCTTGTTGCGGCTTGGGAGGTTTGGCTACTATCCAGCCACAAGTTGATTTTGTTGAAGATCATTATCAAGGTGAAAGTAAACTACTATCGACTGGAAGTCGATAGCTTTGTATGTCGAATGAAATTC